>PLMO01000087.1 GCA_003142515.1 Bacteroidales bacterium | reverse complement strand
CAAGTCCTGTAGGGACGAAATATTATTGATAAAAATGAATCTGGTAAGCTTATCGCTCATTGAGGGAATAATAATGGTTGTTATCTGGTTTGAAGTTCCTATTATTCCCCATAGGTGGGGCACTTTGCGTAAAATCTTTGTGCACTTCGCTATACAATCTTAAGCCGGGCAAAACGAAGCAGGAGTTGTTTCTGGCCGGTACCGGGAAAGAAGACGGTTGCTTTTGTATTGGGGCCAGTACCTTCGAGGCTGATCACTTTACCTTTCCCAAAACGTTCGTGTTCCACTTCCATCCCGACCTGTATATCATCGCCGGTTGTGCTTATAGATGCCGGCCCTGATGGCAGATGATTGAATTTGTGGAAATTTTTCAGGTTTACCGGTTTTTGTTTAACGGGATCTTTCCCGGCAAGGATGCCTGAGAAATTATCATCGGAAAGAAAACTTGCTTGCCGTCCCATCGGTTTCTGCGGATAGTCGATGTGTTTTTCCGGAATTTCCTGCAGGAAACGGCTGGGTTCGTTGGATGTCAGGTTTCCCCACCGGTAACGATTTTCAGCGTAACTAACCGTCAGTTTCCGCTGTGCACGCGTAATCGCAACATAAAACAACCTCCTTTCTTCTTCCAGGTCGGCCCTGGACGACACGGATTGGATTGAAGGGAAAAGATTCTCCTCCATCCCGACTACATAAACAAACGGGAATTCCAACCCTTTGGCTGCATGGATGGTCATCAGGGTTACCCGGTCCTGGTTTTCGCTGTCACTGGTATCCTGGTCTGTCAGTAGGGCGATGTCCTGCATGAAGCGGTCGAGGGTCCTTGGTTCATTGTCATCAGGCGTTTTAGGGGCATTTTCATCGGATAGCAAGCCGGCAACCGGTAAGGGTTCAATGGCCGGGGTCGAATTCTTTTCCGTAAATTCTTTGATGGCGTTTAAAAGTTCTTCTATGTTTTCAAACCTGCTGACTCCTTCAGGGGTTCTATCTTCGTACATCTCTTTCAATAACCCACTTGAAGTGGCAATGTGTTTTGCCAGGTCAAAAGCGGGTTTTGTTTTCAACAGCACGGAAAAACTGCGGATCATGGTGATGAAAGATGTCAGTTTAGCTGAGGTGCCATCAGTAAGGTGAACAGGGTAGGAGGCAGGATCTTCCAGGATTTCATAAATGCTCTTTTTATATTTATCCGAGGCTACGATCAGCTTCTCTACCGTTGTTTTTCCGATCCCGCGGGCAGGATAATTGATGACCCTGAGCAGGGCATCTTCATCTTTCGGATTGACGACCAGCCGGAAATAAGCCAGCAGGTCTTTGATTTCCTTGCGCTGGTAGAATGAAAGGCCTCCATAGATACGGCATGGGATATTCATTCTTCGCAGGGCATCTTCCAGTGATCTTGACTGGGCATTGGTCCGGTAGAGGATGGCAAATGCCGTATTGGAAAGCTGGTTGTTCATCTTGTTTTCAAAGATGGACTGGGCAACCAGGTTACTTTCTTCCCAATCGGTTGAAGAACGGATGAGGGTGATCTTTGACCCTTCCTCATTATCGGTCCAGATCTCCTTGAAGATCTGTTGCTTGTTATTGAGGATTAGGCTGTTTGCAGCGGCCACGATGGTTTTTGTGGAACGGTAGTTTTGTTCAAGCTTGAATATTTTCAGGTCGGGGTAATCGCTTTTAAAATTGAGAATATTCTGGATATTGGCGCCACGGAAGGCATAGATGCTCTGGGCATCATCTCCCACGACACAGATGTTTTCATTGTTGGCTGCCAGCTTCTTGATGATGAGGTATTGCGCATAATTTGTATCCTGGTATTCATCCACGAGGATATACTGAAATTTTCGCTGATACTTGTAAAGCACATCCGGGAAATCGCGCAACAGGATGTTCATGTTGAACAGGAGGTCGTCGAAATCCATGGCAGACGCCCTGACTAAGCGTGACTGGTATTGGATGTATAGTTGCCCGGTAAAAGGCTTTCCGGATCTGACGTCATATTCCCTCAGTTCGGGGGATTCATTGTATTCAAGGGCAGAGATCAGGCTGGTTTTCGCGGCGGAGATGCGATTGAGGATATACCCTGGGGCATATACCTTGTCATCCAGGTTATTGTCCTTGATCAGGGAACGGATCACCCTTTTGGAATCCTCGGTATCATAAATGGTGAAGTTTGACGGGTATCCCAGGCGATGGCCGTCGATGCGAAGGACCCTTGCAAAGATGGAATGAAATGTTCCCATCCAGACATTCTTTGCATCGGAGCTGCCCACCAGGTCAATGATGCGATTCTTCATCTCCCGTGCAGCCTTGTTGGTAAAGGTGAGTGCAAGGATGTTGAATGAATCCACGCCCAGATTCAAAAGATGGGCTACCCGGTATGTCAGTACGCGCGTCTTCCCTGATCCCGCCCCGGCGATCACTAATGAGGGCCCGGCAGTACCTTCAACAGCATTGCGCTGTTTTTCATTCAGATCTTTCAGAATATCTATCACGACATATTATAACAGGCGCCAAAAATACGATTTAGAGGGATTGGAATGTTAATTGTGGAAAAGTTAATTATCTAGATAGAGACTTATTGGCAATTTGTTTGTTGATGTGTCGCCTTAAACTTTATAATTTTTTTGAGAAAAAATTTAACATATAAGACGCAGAGACGCGAAGAAGAACAAATTTATCCAACCTGTTGTTTCATCTCTGTGTTACTCTGTGGATTCTCGTTGAACCTCTGTGTAATTCCAATTCGTGAGAAAATTTATTACACAGAGTCATCCTGAGAAAAAATGAGATTCACTGAGGATTTTTTTTGCGTCTTTGCGTCGTAGCGGTAAAATTCCTTTATGTTTGTATGATAATAGTCCTCCTTCATGAAAATTCCTGTATTTCAGTTGATCAATCTCGGCGTTATCCTGGTTGTCCTGGCATTCCTGGTCAGGTATGCATGGGACCTCTTTTTCGGGCAAGGGTATTCCCCATTAGAGTGGGAACATGCCAGGAAATCGGGCCGGGTCCCCAGGAAACTCTTGCAGCTTGAAAAGAACTATCCCGACAAGGTCAGGTTTTTCAACTGGTGGTTCCAGGTTGAACGGCTGAAGATAGATGGCGTTCCCGGTGGGTTTGCAGAGTTGGGTGTATATAAAGGAGACAGTGCCCGTGTTCTTCATCATATGGACCCGGGGCGGAAATTTCACCTCTTTGATACATTTACCGGTTTTCCTGTGCGTGACCTGGCACACGAGACCGGAGAAGCTGCCACTTATACACCCGACCGCTTTGCCGACACGCATGTGGCTGATGTTCTCAGGAAAATCTCCGGAAATGAGAACATCATCCTTCATCCCGGTTATTTTCCGGAAACTGCGGAACAGGTCCGGAATGAGGTCTTTGCACTTGTTAACCTGGATGCCGATTTATATCAGCCTACGCGGGCTGCACTGGATTTTTTCTATCCAAGACTTTCACCTGGCGGGATCATTTTCATTCATGATTATAATTATAAATGGGAAGGGATAAAAAAGGCTGTGGATGAATTTGCCCGTAATATCCCGGAAAGCTTGGTACTGGTGGCTGACGTAGATGGGACTTGTATGATTGTAAAGAATAAATAGTGAAGGGTGATGAGTGTTAAGTTTTAAGTGTTAAGTACGAAGTACAATTTTCAAAATACGATTTTTTTAGCGTCCTTAGCGCCTTAGCGTCTTTGTGGTTAATTTTTTTTAAGAATTACACAGAGATCCACAGAGAAGGCACAGAGGTTCACAGAGGAAAAACTCACCATAGCACCACGGCACTACTGCACCATTTAATCTTTCAAACAACGAACACTAAATGCATTCGCACGTGAGGCCGGATAAATCGACACACTCGGATCATCCTCATTCAACCCATGTGCCCAGGCTTTGTTATCACTTCTCGCTGTCGACGACCAGAAGAAGGTCGCAAATCCCTGGAAATCCCAACCTCTGTTGATGTGTCGTGCTCCGGATAATAATGCATTGAATCCCGAATAGCCTGAATATTTCAGCGGACTGCCGGCAAAGCCGTTGTTGATGTATGTGGCAAATAAGATATTCCAATCGTTTTCTGTAGGGATATGCCAGCCCGGGGGACAAAATCCCTGGTCGGCAGGGGTTTCATCATATAGCATGAGTTCGTCCCACTGGTAAAGTCCTCCCTGGTTTGTGCAGTTTGTATTATTGTCGTTATAACAATACTTCTCCGCTATGCAGTTATCCCTTTGATCCTGTGATGAAACGAGGATTGTTCCGTAATTAAGATTTGAAGCGAGCCAGCATTGACTTCCGATCTGGACAGTCTGATAGACCTTGTTGTCGCGAATATCCGTTATCGGATTTCCGCAATTGACAATTGATAATGGATAATTGATAATGTGGGCATGGGCGAGGGCGCTGCAGAGTGCCATGTTTGTGTAAGTGTAGGTGATCGTGTGTATGCCTATGCCGGCGATGGCAGGTGTATAAATTCCAGTCAATGAATTGACTCCGGGACCTGAGTAAGTTCCTCCCAGTGGAATTCCACCTTTGAGTTTAATGGGTTTGGCATTAATGGTTGTGATCGTATCAAAACAGGATGTGAAAGTGACCATTGGGGCTAATGTTCCACTCATGATGATCTTTGCTGAACTTGCAGGAGTTCCTGTAACACAACTCAGGTTCGAGGTCATGATGCAACGAACGCTGTCGTTGTTGACCGGGTTATAGGTGTAAGTTGATGAATTTGTTCCGACATTGACTCCATTGACCTTCCACTGATAAGCAGGCGTTGATCCGCCATTCACAGGAGTTGCGGTGAAAGTGACGGATGAACCTGGGCAGAAAGGGTTGCTGACAGCCGTAATGCTGACTCCTGCAGGAAGATTGTTATTGACAGTCATTAATAGTGTATTGCTGGTTATTGGATTTAACACCGGGCATGGAATGCTTGAAGTGAGAATACAGGAAACTTGGTCACCATTAAGAGGGAAATATGTATAATTGGGACTATTAGTACCTGCGTTAATTCCATTTACTTTCCATTGATAAGCCGGCGTTGTTCCAAAAAGGCGCTCGAAGGTTTTTCACGAAGGCGCACATAGGAATTCCAATTTTTAACTTGCTAGCTCACCAGTTCGCCAACTCGCCAACTCACCACGTCACCACGGCGTTAGGGATTGCAGTGGAAAGCCCGGAGCGAGGAACGAGCGAGGACTTGGAACGGAAAGCCCGACCCGAATGGGAACGCCCTAAAAAAAATGCAGGAATCCAGTACCCAGTAACCATTACCCAGTACCTAAAACCTAATACCCAATGCCCAAATAAAAAATAGTGAAAGATAAATTTGGTCAATTAAAAATAAGTTGTACTTTTGCACCCTCGAAAAAGCGATAGCGTTTTTTTGAAGGGATTATAAAGGAAATACTAGGGAACCTGATAAATTAAGACACTATAGGTTTCGACCGGGCAGCGCCAAAAATGTCCGGATACCCATTCTGGCGGTTTGTCTTAGGATTTTTATCCTTCCTTGAATTTCTTTGCTTACATCCCCACAACAATAGTAATAACGTGAATTTGGAAAATATTCTCTGAAATGTCTTTCGGATTCAATTAATTTATACCTTTGCACTCCCTAAAAAATGGGGTTTTTGTCAAATATAATTAGTAAATTATGCCTACAATAAATCAATTGGTTCGTAAAGGAAGAAAGAAGCTGACGGATAAAAGCAAATCGCCGGCATTGGATTCCTGCCCGCAGCGCAGGGGTGTTTGCGTGAGGGTATACACCACCACTCCAAAGAAACCGAATTCTGCCATGCGTAAAGTTGCCAGGGTTCGTCTGACCAACGGAAAAGAAGTCAATGCCTACATTCCCGGTGAAGGCCACAACCTGCAAGAACACTCGATCGTGATGATCCGTGGGGGCAGGGTGAAGGACCTACCCGGTGTCAGGTACCATATCATCCGTGGTGCACTCGATACTTCCGGCGTGGAAGGCAGAAGGCAGAGAAGATCAAAATACGGAGCAAAAAGGCCGAAAGAAAAGAAAGTTTAATTGAATTTATTGCAGGGGCGATCCTTGGGATAGCCTTTACGCATATAAACGAATAACGAGGAACTAATATAATATGAGAAAAGCAAAGCCCAAGAAAAGAGCGATACTTCCGGATCCCAAATACGGAGATACTCTGGTCACAAAGTTTGTGAACAATCTCATGGAACAGGGGAAAAAAAACATTTCCTATGATGTTTTCTATGAGGCGATCGATATTGTTTCGGAAAAGACAAAAGAAAACGGTCTCGACGTATGGAAGAAGGCACTGGCAAATGTCACTCCTTCGGTGGAAGTCAGAAGCCGCCGTATCGGGGGAGCTACTTTTCAGATCCCTTCCGAGATTCGCCCGGGCAGAAAAATGTCCATCGGGATGAAAGCGCTTGTTTCTTTTTCGAGGAAACGGCACGAAAAGAGCATGGGNNAAATATTCGCAATATCGGCATTATGGCCCATATCGACGCGGGTAAAACCACGACGACAGAGCGTATATTGTATTATACCGGCATCAATTATAAGTTGGGAGAAGTTCACGACGGAACTGCCACCATGGACTGGATGGTCCAGGAGCAGGAACGGGGCATCACCATAACCTCTGCAGCCACTACCGTTTTCTGGGACTTCCGTAACCAAAAGTACCGCATCAATATCATCGATACACCCGGACATGTAGATTTCACCATTGAAGTAGAGCGCTCCCTGAGAGTCCTGGATGGTGCCATCGCTATTTTTTGCGCCGTAGGTGGTGTTGAACCGCAAAGTGAAACCGTCTGGAAACAGGCAAACAAATATAACGTCCCCCGCATCAGTTTCATTAATAAAATGGATCGTACGGGGGCTGATTTTTTCAGGGTAGTTACCCAGATCAGGGAAAAGCTTAGCGCCAACCCAATCCCGATCCAGATCCCAATAGGGGCAGAGGAAGGATTTACCGGTGTTGTCGACCTGGTTTCAAACAAAGCGTTTGTTTGGGAAGATGATACCCTTGGAAAACAATACCATGAAGTTCCCATACCTGAAGATCTGAAAGAAACCATNNTCTCCGGTGATCTGCGGAGCTGCCTTTAAAAATAAGGGTGTACAGCTGCTGATCGATGCCATTGTCAAATATCTTCCTTCTCCTCTTGACAGGGCTGCTATAACCGGTGTCAACCCGTTTACCGATAAAGAAGAAACACGCAAACCCGATCCAAACGAACCCTTTACCGCCATCGCATTTAAAATTGCCACGGACCCGTTTATGGGCAGGATCGCCTATTTCAGGGTTTATTCCGGAGCATTGGATGCCGGCAGTACCATTTTGAATGCCAACACAGATAAAAAGGAAAGGATCATGCGGCTGATGCTGATGCATGCCAACAAGCAGAATCCTATAAAACGGATCGAAGCCGGCGAAATAGGTGCAGCAATAGGACTCAAAAATATTCATACCGGCGATACTTTATGCGATGTCAAACATCCAATCATCCTGGAAACTATGACATTTCCTGAACCCGTTATCAACATGGCCATAGAACCCAGGGCCCAGGATGATGTTGAAAAGCTGATGTTAGCACTGGCAAAGCTGGAAGAAGAAGATCCTACATTTAAAGTAAAGATCGATAGTGAAACCGGACAAACTCTGATCAGCGGGATGGGTGAACTCCACCTGGATATCATCTGCGACCGCCTGAAACGTGAATTCAATATTGAATGTAACCGCGGGAATCCCCAGGTTGCTTATAAAGAAGCGATCCTTAATACCATACTTCATCACGAAGTGTACAAGAAACAAACCGGAGGCCACGGCAGGTTCGCTGATCTTGTCATTGAAATCTCCCCGGCCGATAAAGGTGTGAAAGGACTTCAATTTATCAACGATATCAGGGGCGGAAATATTCCGAAGGAATTTATTCCGTCGATTGAAAAGGGACTTAAGTCAGCGATGATGAATGGCCCCATCATTGGATATCCGATGGAAAGCATCAAGGTACGCCTGATCGATGGTTCTTTTCACAGTGTGGATTCCGATGCACTGGCATTCCAGATCGCTGCCGGGATCGCATTCCGGGAAGCCTGCAAAAAAGCCAGGGCAACCCTGCTGGAACCGATCATGCGTTTCGAGATCGTTACACCTAGCGAATACATGGGTGATGTTACCGGTGACCTGAACAAACGCCGGGGACAGGTTGAAGAAGTTCAATCACGCATTGTTGACCAGGTCATCCATGGGAAAGTCCCCCTGTCAGAGATGTTCGGATATGTCACCACCCTGCGCAGTGTCTCTTCCGGCAGGGCAACCTGTATGTTGGAATTCTCGCATTTTGGTGCAATCCCGCAGGAAATCATGAATGATGTTCTATATAAAATAAGGGGATACGTTCCCGCATATTAATAATAAGACAATTCTTGTAAAGACGCAGCAGGCGTTTCAACAAAAACAAAAAAAGTGAGCCAAAGAATCAGAATTAAATTGAAGTCATACGATTACAGCCTGGTTGATAAATCAGCCGAAAAAATCGTGAAGACTGTAAAAGCCACCGGCGCTGTTGTGAGCGGACCTATTCCATTGCCGACCGATAAGAAAATCTTTACGGTTCTGAGGTCGACCTTTGTGAACAAGAAATCACGTGATCAGTTCCAGCTTTGTTCTTACAAGCGGTTACTGGATATTTACAGCACCACATCAAAGACTATTGATGCTTTGATGAAGCTCGAACTTCCGAGTGGTGTTGAGGTTGAAATCAAGGTTTGATCGGTTCTTTTCATTAACTGAAAAAAAATAAAAAATGTCTGGATTAATAGGAAAAAAAATCGGAATGACCAGCATATATGATGCGAATGGAAAAAATCTTCCATGCACCGTCATAGAAGCAGGTCCTTGTGTTGTAACCCAGGTCCGAACTAAGGATAAAGAAGGTTATGACTCCATTCAGCTTGCTTATGAAGACAAAAAGGAAAAGCATACCACCAGTGCACTGAAAGGCCATTTTGCAAAGGCCGGAATCACTCCGAAAAAGGTTATTGCCGAGTTCACCCGTTTTGAACCTGACCACCAGAAGGTATTCGGTGATATTATCAAGGTAGATATTTTCGAAGAAGGAGAATACATTGATGTTGTCGGGATTTCTAAAGGAAAAGGATTTCAGGGTGTGGTTAAGCGGCATCATTTTCATGGTGTGGGTGAAGCCACTCATGGTCAGCACAACCGTCTGAGAGCTCCCGGTTCAGTGGGCGCTTCTTCCTGGCCTTCAAGGGTTTTTCCCGGATTAAGGATGGCCGGAAGGATGGGTGGTGACCGCGTGAAAGTGATCAATCTTCAGATTTTGAAGATCATTTTAGATAAAAATTTGGTCCTGGTCAAAGGAGCAGTACCGGGATCCAATGGTTCATATGTAATTATTGAGAGATGGAAGTAGTAGTTTATAACGTATCAGGAACACAGACTGACCGCATGATCAAACTGGACGATGCCATATTTGGTATTGAGCCGAACGATCATGCCATTTACTTAGATGTAAAACAGTTTATGGCAAACAGGCGGCAGGGAACCCACAGCTCGAAAGAAAAATCGCAGCTTACAGGAAGCACCCGGAAGCTGAAGAAGCAAAAAGGAACAGGCGGAGCCCGTGCCGGAAGTATAAAAAGCCCATTGTTTAAGGGTGGCGCAAGGGTTTTTGGCCCTCATCCCAGGGATTACGATTTCAAACTCAACAAGAAGTTGAAGAAACTAGCAAGGAAATCAGCATTGAGTTATAAGATAAAAGATGAAAGCATCATGGTGGTGGAAGATTTTACATTCGAAACCCCCAAGACCAAAAATTTCACTGAGTTGCTGAAGAACTTCAAGACTGAAGGAAAAAAGATTTTGCTGGTAACTAGCGGTGTTGACATGAATGTCCTTCTTTCTTGCCGGAACCTGGCAAAAGTAAAGGTGATCCAGGCTTCCGACCTGAACACATATGAGATCCTGGATGCCGGTCGTCTGCTGCTCACGGAAAGCTCGGTCAAGGAAATCGAAAATATCCATGCGAATTGATTTAGCAAGAACCAAAATTAAAAAGCATACGCAATGAGTGTTATATTAAAGCCGATCATTACCGAAAAGATGACCCAGATGGGCGAGAAGCTCAACCGTTATGGGTTCAAGGTAGACAAGCGGGCGAACAAGCTTCAGATCAGGAAAGCGATCAAAGACATATACGGAGTGGAAGTTGCCGATATCAATACCATGGTTTATCGTGGAAAGAGCAAGACCCGGTATTCAAAAAGCGGGTTTATCAACGGCAAATCCAACAATTATAAAAAAGCCATTGTTACATTGGCAAAAGGTGAAACAATTGATTTTTACAGCAATATTTAAATAAATGGCGCTTAAGAAATTTAACCCAACAACCCCCGGTCAGCGCTTCAAACTGATCAGTGCGTTCGACGAAATCACAACTTCGACACCTGAGAAGAGCTTACTGCTTCCCCACAGGAAGAGTGGTGGTAGAAACAACGAAGGAAAAATGACCATGCGGTACGTCGGTGGTGGTCATAAACAGATGTATAGGATCATCGACTTCAAACGGGATAAGGAAGCTATTCCTGCCGTAGTAAAGACCATCGAGTACGACCCGGGAAGAACTGCCCGGATTGCACTGGTTTGTTACAATGATGGTGAGAAGCGTTATATCATTGCTCCTCACGGACTGAAGGTAGGCCAGACGGTGGTATCCGGAATAGGAAGTTCCCCTGAAATCGGGAATACGCTTTACCTCAGTGAAATTCCCTTCGGTACGATCATCCACAATGTGGAACTTCGACCAGGACAGGGAGCCAAGCTGGTAAGAAGCGCCGGTTCCTATGCACAGCTGATGTCGAGGGATGGTAAGTTTGCCATCATTAAGATGCCTTCGGGCGAAACCCGTATGATCCTCCAGGCCTGCAAGGCTACAATCGGGATGGTTTCAAACCAGGACCACCAGCTTGAATCCTCCGGAAAGGCCGGAAGAAGCAGGTGGCTCGGAAGAAGACCACGTACCCGCGGCGTTGCCATGAACCCTGTCGACCATCCCATGGGCGGTGGTGAAGGAAGGGCTTCCGGCGGACATCCGAGGTCAAGGAAAGGTACTCCTGCAAAGGGTTATAAGACCCGCAGCAAGAAGAAAAGTTCCAACAAGTACATCGTCGAAAGAAGGAAAAAATAATTATAACAACAACAGAATATGAGCCGATCGCTTAAAAAAGGTCCTTACATCAATTACAAACTGGAAAAGAAAGTCCTGGATGCAGGTGATTCCAAGAAAAAGAGTGTCATTAAAACATGGTCAAGGGGTTCCATGATCTCTCCGGATTTTGTAGGACAAACCATTGCAGTTTACAACGGCAATAAATTCATCCCGGTCTATGTTACAGAAAACATGGTTGGACACAAGCTGGGAGAATTCGCCCCAACCCGTATTTTCAGGGGACATGCCGGAAACAAGGATAAAGGTAAGAAATAAGAATAATTTCAAGATATCATGGGCGTAAAAAGTAAAAACAGAGCGGAGATGCGTAAAGAGGAGAAAAAGACTCTTTATTATGCAAAGTTGAATAACTGTCCCACCTCGCCGCGTAAAATGAGGCTGATTGCGGATATGATCAGGGGAAAGAAAGTGGAGTTGGCATTGGTGATGCTAAAGAATTCACCTCAGGTTTCGAGCGACCGGTTGTATACCCTGTTGAAATCCGCTATTGCAAACTGGCAGGCCAAGAACGAAGGTGTAAGGCTGGAAGAAAGTGACCTCTTTGTGAAGGAAATTTTCGTGGACAGTGGCCGGGTACTGAAACGTATCCGTACTGCACCTCAGGGACGTGCGCACCGGATCAAGAAGCGTTCCAATCATGTGACACTGGTCGTTGACAGCCACAACAAACCTTCTTCAGAAGTTGAAGAAACAACAATAGAAACAACAGAATAAAATCGAACTGGTATAATAAAATGTTTTGTTAATGGGACAAAAAACAAATCCAATTGCAAACAGGTTAGGGATCATCCGCGGATGGGATTCCAATTGGTATGGTGGAAAAAACTTTGCTGCCAAACTCGTCGAAGATGACAAGATCCGGAAATACCTGAATGCCCGTTTATCCAAGGCAGGAATTGCCAAGATCGTTATTGAAAGGACCTTGAAACTTGTTACTATAACCATTCATACAGCCCGCCCGGGAATCATCATCGGGAAGGGTGGACAGGAGGTGGATAAGCTGAAGGAAGAATTGAAGAAGATCACCAAGAAAGAGATCCAGATCAATATCTCAGAGATCAAGCGTCCCGAATTGGATGCAGTGATCGTTGCCAATACCGTTACGAGCCAGATTGAAGGACGTATCTCTTACCGCAGGGCGATCAAGACTTCCATTGCTTCGGCCATGCGTATCGGCGCCGAAGGCATCAAGATACAGATCTCCGGTCGTTTGGGTGGAGCTGAAATGGCCCGCAGGGAGCAGTACAAGGATGGGAGAATCCCACTGCATACTTTCCGCGCGGATATTGACTATGCCACGAGCGAGGCTCATACCACTTATGGAAGAATCGGAATTAAAGTATGGATCTGTAAAGGCGAAATTTATGGACGTCCTGACCTCACTCCTGCAGCTGCCAGCACGAAATTGAAACCTTCCTCCGAACATCAACATAAAGGTGGAGGCGGTGGCGGTGAAAGAGACAGAGACAGAAGGAACAAACCAAGACCCAGAAAGTAATAAATAAACAGAATACCCTATAACCTAATAATTTTCAGATAATGTTACAGCCTAAGAAGACCAAATACAGGAAGCAGCAAAAAGGAAAGATGAAAGGCAACGCAAAACGCGGCCACCAGCTTGCATTCGGCTCATTTGGGATCAAGACCCTGGAGGAAGCTTGGATCACCGGACGCCAGATCGAATCTGCCCGTCAGGCTATCACCCGTTTCATGAAACGTGAAGGCCAGCTCTGGATCCGGATCTTTCCGGATAAACCGGTCACTAAAAAACCTGCTGAAGTGCGTATGGGTAAGGGAAAAGGCGCACCCGAATACTTCGTTGCCAGGGTCACTCCCGGCAGAATAATGTTCGAGATAGAAGGTGTTTCCCTCGCGATTGCTAAGGAAGCATTGCGCCTGGGTGCACAGAAACTGCCGGTGGCGACAAAAATGGTTACACGGAAGGATTACACGGAAGAGACCATTTAACACACAGCAGAATTAACATAGTATCAATCTTCTTTTCAAAGAAAAATGGAACAAAAAGTAATCAGAGAACTAACGACCGGTGAGATCATCGAGCGTTTGGATGAGGAAAAGAAACAACTCACGAAACTGAAGTTGAACCATGCTGTTTCACCTCTTGAAAATCCCAATAAGATCAAGGTTTATCGCAGAACCATTGCCCGCCTTGAAACGGAATTGAGAAAAAGAATTCTGGACGGTGTGAAAATAACCAAACAGATAATATAATTTACTTTTGAAGAGACTGAAACAAACGGTCTTTAACAAGAAGAAGAAAAAATGGAGAACAGAAAACTTAGAAAGGAAAAGGCCGGCATAGTAGTCAGCAATAAAATGGATAAATCCATTGTTGTTGAAGTCGAACGGAAAGTCAAGCATCCGAAATACGGAAAATTCGTGAAAAAGAGTTCCCGTTTCGTGGCACACGATGAAGCGAACGAATGCAGCGAAGGCGATAAAGTTCGAATTGCAGAAACCCGTCCGCTGAGTAAAAACAAATGTTGGAGACTTGTCGAAATAATAGAAAAGGTTAAATAGCCATGATACAACAAGAATCAAGACTAACGGTTGCAGATAACAGTGGCGCAAAGGAAGTCCTTTGCATCAGGGTCCTTGGCGGGACGGGAAAACGTTATGCATCCATCGGCGATAAAATCGTCGTAACGGTAAAAAATGCCATTCCCTCCGGGAACATTAAAAAAGGAACAGTTTCCAAGGCAGTTGTTGTCAGGACCAAAAAAGAAATCCGCAGGAATGACGGTTCGTATATCCGGTTCGACGACAATGCAGTAGTACTTCTGAATGCCACCGGCGAAATGATCGGTACCCGTATTTTCGGGCCGGTAGCCAGGGAATTAAGGGAAAAGCAATTCATGAAAATTATTTCATTGGCACCGGAAGTGCTCTAAGTAAATATTTTCAATCATGCAAACGAAATTACATATTAAGAAAGGCGACACGGTAATGGTTATTACCGGGAATTCCAAAGGGCAACAGGGAAAAGTGCTGAAGGTGGATATTGCAAAAAACAAAGCCATTGTGGAAGGAATCAATATGGTTTCCAAACATACCAAGCCCAACGCCAAGAGTCCTCAGGGTGGTATCTTGAAAAAAGAGGCAATGGTTCATATTTCCAATCTGATGGTTATCGATTCCACCGGGAAACCGACTAGAACCGGAAGAAGAGTCGACAGTAAGAAAAACATGTCGGTACGTTATTCTAAAAAATCAGGGGAGGTTATAAAATAATGGCTTACACACCGAGATTAAGAGAAAAGTACACGAAAGAGGTC
>PLMO01000071.1 GCA_003142515.1 Bacteroidales bacterium | reverse complement strand
TTTAATCCAGAGTGGTTTAGTTCAACTTGCCATCGTTGCAAAAAATGATCACGATTCGCGATGGATGATCATGGCAGTTGTCACGCCGCCCCCACCGCAGATGGCCGCGATGCAATGAGTTTTGCCAATGCGTTTAAGGGCATGGTAACCTGTAACCAGGATTCTGGCTCCACTGATACCGGTGGGATGGCCGAGGGCAATGGCACCTCCATGGATATTCAATTTTGACCTGTCCCAGTTCAATTCCCTTTCATTTGACAATACCTGGATGGCAAACGCTTCATTGACCTCGATAATGTCCATATCTGCAAGGGTTAACCCGGCATTTTTTAATGCGGCCGGAATGGAATATACAGGTCCCTCACCCATCATTGACGGGTCAACTGCTACCTGGGCATAAGAAACGATGGAAAAGAGCGGTTTAATGCCAAGTTCTGCTGCTTTCTTACGATGTGTTACTACCAGGGCAACTGACCCATCGCTAAGGCCACAGGCATTTCCGGCAGTAACAGTACCCTCTTTCCGGAAGGCAGGTTTAATGATAGCCATTTTTTCCTGGCTCACATCATAACGTATTGTCTCGTCTTTGTCGAAAAGGAAAGCCGCGGTTTTACCTGTAGCAGGAATTTCTATAGGTACGATTTCCTCGTCAAACCATCCGTTTTTCTGAGCTACTGCAGCTTTCTGGTGGCTTTCCACGGCAAAGGCATCTTGTGTTTCCCTGGAGATCTTGTATTTATCATAAAGATTTTCGGCAGTTTCGCCCATCCCCTGGCCGATGAGTGGGTCAATACTGTCGCTCCAACCATCCTCAAGGGTTTTATTGCCCATTTTAAATCCATCCCATCTGGCTCCTTTTAGTAAATAAGGAATAGAGCTCATGCTGTCGAAACCGCCGGCAATGACCACTTCCACATCCCCTGACATGATTTCCTGGGCGGCCAGGGCAACAGAACGCATGCCTGAAGGACAGGCCATATTAAGCGTGATAGCCGGGATTGAGGGTGAAATGCCACCTCTCATTGCAGCACTCCTGGCAGGGTTAGGGCCATTTCCCGCCTGGCGGCAACTGCCGAGGATCACATCATCGATCTGATTCCCCTTTAAGTTAGCCCTTCGCATGGCATCTCTGACAACGACAGCGCCAAGGTCCCAGGATGGAATATTTTTCAGTGTGCCGCCAAACTTGCCCATGGCTGTGCGGCAGGCTGAGATAATCACAATGTCTTGCAGTTCCATTTCTTATTATATTATTGATTTAACAGGATATCAAATATATTGTCCGCCATCCACTTTGATCACTTCGCCGGTGATATGGCGGGCCAGGTCAGTGCATAAAAAAGCCACCAGGTTTGCTATATCTTCAGGCTGACCGATCCGTTTCAGGACGATATCTTCGAGAGCTGCCGAACGCACACTTTCATCCGCGTCCTTCATCATATCGGTTTCGATAAGACCGGGAGCGACGGCATTCACATTGATACCATATTTCCCCAATTCTCTGGCAACCGTTTTGGTCAGCCCGATAATCCCGGCTTTTGAAGCGGAATAGTTTGACTGGCCAAATTTCCCCCGAAGGCCGTTGATGGAGGTGATATTGACGATCTTTCCCGATTGCTGTTCACGGAAGAGAGGAGCTACGGCCCTGATGTAATTGAAATATCCCTTAAGGTTAATATTCAGTACGCTGTCCCACTGCTCTTCGGTCATTTTCCAGATCACTCCATCCCAGTTAATCCCTGCATTGTTGACCAGGATGTCTATTTTCCCAAACGCAGTTGTTACGGCTTCTACCATTTTTGCTGCATCTTTGAAATTTGAGATATCAGCCTGGACCAAAAGCCCTTTTCTTCCAATCTCAACGATCCTGTTCAGTATGGCTTCCGCTTCTTCACTGTGTTTTCTGTAATTGAGGGCGACATTGGCTCCGCATTCAGCCAGTTTCACTGCGATGGAAGCTCCTATGCCGATACTGCCTCCTGTGACGATGGCAGATTTTCCTTCAAGATTCATTGCCGTATTCATTTTTTCAAAAGTTTAGATTTAATCAGCCTTACTCCCATCGGGAAAGGTGTTTGGGTTAATTCCATTCTAATCCTGTTTTTTCTTTAACTCCTTGATAGCTTTCAGCACCCGTTGCGGTGTAATTGGAAGTTCAAATATCCGCGCACCGATGGCATCTGCCACCGCGTTGGCTATGGCACCCAGGATGGGGAGGGTAGCGCCTTCGCCCACCTCCTTTGCACCATAAGGCCCGGCGGGTTCATAACTGTCGACAATGGTGGAGTGGATCTCGGGCATATCTGCTGAAGTGGCAATAAGGTAGTTGTGAAGATCAGGATTGATCATCTTTCCCCGCTTATCAAATACCTCATCTTCGAAGAGTACTTCACTCATCCCCATCAGCACAGCCCCTTCGGCCTGGCCTTCCACGAGCATTGGATTCACCGCGGTACCGCAATCATGTGCATCCCAGAAATTGAGCACCTTCACCTTCCCGGTCTCCAGATCCACATCTACTTCGCATACTGTAGCTGAAAAAGAATATGCCGGTGAGGTTCCGATTGCGGCGCCCTTGTATTTTCCGCCCAGGCCTTCAGGAGGGGAGTAATGCCCTTTCCCGAGGAGGGGGCCTTTTTTGGAGAAATGTGCAAAACCAGCTTGTTCCCAGGGAATGAAGGTGGACGGATCCTTTTTGAGAAAGATCCTGTTATTCCTTGCCTCAAGCTTGGCTGCTTTTACATTCATGATCTCCGCAGCCTGAGCGATGACCTGGCTTTTCACCTCTTCACCCGCCATCTTACAGGCATTTCCACCCATCAAGGTAACCCTGCTCGAATAGGCGCCGAAACCAATGGGAGTTAGATCGCTGTCGGCCGAGACCACGCTGATCCGGTCGTACGAGATCCCCATTGCTTCACAGGCAGCCATTGAAAGCACGGTATCCGATCCCTGGCCGATGTCGGCATCACCTATGAAGAGCACTGCCCTGGAACCATCTTCCACAATCTTGATGGTGGCACTTGAATGGGGAAACTTCGAGCGGTAAATGGGATAACCGGCACCGGAAACAAACCCGCCACATCCGATCCCGATGCCCCGGCCCCGGGGCAGTTTTCCTTTTTTCTGGTCCCAACCTGACTTTTTCCGCACATCCTCGATGCAGGCGGTGAATTCGCAGGAGTGGATATCAAGGTCATTGCAGGTATGGTACTCGGGTGTCATGGCATTCTTTAGCCGGATATCGATGGAGTCCATCCCAATATCATCTGCGATCATGGTAAGGAGCGATTCAAAGGCAAACCGGGGGTGCGGACAGCCATGCCCACGGAAAGCGCCGCAGGGTGGCAGGTTGGTATTAACACGGAAACCATCATACTTATAATTCGGAAATTTATACAACGTTGTAAGCATCGAACCGGCGTAATAGGTTGATACGATCCCGAAACTGGAATAGGCGCCCCCTTCGAGTACGGCTTTTTGTTTTACTGCAGTGATGGTCCCATCCTTCTTCACTCCTATCTTCAGGTCGATATATTGTTTGTGGCGACCCCGGCCGAACAAGTACATCTCTTCGCGGCTGAAGCGCATTTTTACCGCGCATCCTGCAACCCTGGAAAGAAAGATTGACATCACCTCAATGGTGGTTGTTGCCGCTTTGGCGCCAAACCCGCCACCACAGTTAGTCATGATCACCCGGATATCCCCCAGCGGAATACCCAGTATATGCGACAACTGGTGATGCACATAATGAACTACCTGCGTGGAGGTATAAAGGGTTACCCTGCCATGTTGGTCCCATTCGGCAATGGAACAGTGAGGTTCCATAGGGTTCTGGTAGGTCCGGTTGCCGGTGAACCGCTCCTCCCTTATATAGTCGGCCTCTGCAAATCCTTTTTCAATATCTCCGAAATGGTGATCGACATGGGTGTTGATGTTGTTATCGTATTTATCATCAAACAGACGCGGAGCACCCTCTTTCATTGCCTCTATTGGGTCGAATACAGCGGGGAGTTCCTCGTATTCCACTTTTATCAGTTCAAGAGCCCGGTAACAGGTTTCCTCGTCAATGGCTGCAACGGCTGCTACCACATCTCCCACGAACCGCACTTTACCCTTGGCCAGTATTGTTTCATCATAACGGGGGGGTGAAGTTCCCCACCTAATATCCGGCACATCAGCGCCTGTAAGTACAACCTTGACCCCCGGGAGTGCTTTTGCCTGGGTGGTGTCGATCGACAGGATCCGTGCATGCGCGACGGTGCTGAGCAAGAACTTTCCGTAGATCATGTTTGGGAGGGAGATATCATCGGTGTAAATTGCCCTGCCTGTAGCTTTGTCGGGTGCATCAATTTTGGGAAGCCTTTTACCTACCACCGAAAGGTTCATGGCTGATTTCTGAGGCATAAACTCCATTTTCGGAGGTTGTTTCCCGTTAAGGTAATCCCTGGCCGTTTCAACGGCCTCGATGATCTTTGTATATCCGGTACACCTGCATAAATTACCGCTTAATTCCTCTTTGATCTCTTTTTTCGTCGGGGTTGGATTTTTATCCAGGATGCTTTTCGTCCGCATGATCATTCCCGGGGTGCAGTAACCACACTGAATCGCTCCTTTCTCAATAAAGGCGCGTTGAATCGGATGCAGTTCCCCGCCTGTCGCCAAGCCCTCGATCGTCTGTACCTTTCTCCCGGCCGAATCCACAGCCAGCACAAGACAGGCATTCACTGCTTTGCCGTCCATAATGACAGTGCAAGCTCCGCAATCCCCCAGCTCACAGCCTTTCTTTGTCCCAGTGAGCTTCAACTCTTCCCGCAGTAAATCGAGCAGTGTGGTGGTTGCTCTCACCGCCACCTCGTATTCATCCCCGTTAACATTAATTTTAATTAGTTGCTTCATCTAATATAATTTCACCGCCACGCGGTTCAATGGTTTTTTTTATTTTTTAATTCAAATATAATGTCATCTTATGGGGTTTCATTGTAATTTTTAATTTTTCATTCCTGCTATCTCAACTGCTCTAATTATTGCTCTCTTTACCATCACCTTTAGCACTTCCCGCCTGAACTGTGCTCCGCCACGAATGTCATCAATCGGGATGGAATCCCTTACTGCGGCATCCCCTACATCTTCCAGCAGTTGTGATTTTTCAATGAATTCAGAAACCTTTTTGCCCATAAGAAGATCTGTCGCCTGACGGCTGATCTTAGGTGTAGGAGCCACTGCTCCGATAACGATACATACATCCACGAATGTATCCTCAAGAATCTGCACTTTCGCTGCCACTGATACCACGGAAATGGAGCCCGCCTCGCGAAGTCCGAATTTTTCATAACATGCGCCTGTTGCGGGTCCGGGTTTAGGAACAATGATCCTTGTTACCAGTTCGTCTTTTTGCAGGATTGTTTTTTTGTTGAAGGTGAAAAAATTCCGGAGTGGTATTATCCTTTTGTTTTTAAAACCTGTAATCTCAACCGACGCATTCATCGACAGCAGTACCGGGGCTGTGTCGCAACAGGAGGCTGCTGTACAAATATTCCCCCCGATTGTACCGGTATTTCTAACCTGGTCGGAACCGATTTTGGAAGTCGCTTCGACCAATGCAGGGGCTATCCTGCCAACCAATAGGGAAGCAATGACTTCACTGTGCGTTATGCAGGCACCAATAAAGAGGTTATTCTTATCTTCTGTAATTTGTTTTAACTCCGTGATCTTTGCCAGCGAGACGATATCCTCGTGCCTGCGTATCCCTTTTTTCAGCTCAACCAGCAGGTCTGTTCCACCAGCCATTGCAACAGCATTGGATTTTTGGTTGAGCAAGCCGATTGCTTCCTGAACCGACACCGGCTGGTGAAAAATAAAGTCAGGTAGATGCATTATTCTGTTTTTTATTTATTCTTTTCCAGGATCAGTTTTGCCACGATACTGACCGCGATCTCATCCGCAGTGACGGCATTGATGTCAAGTCCGATGGGCATGTCCACCCGGTTGAGAATTTCTTCAGTCGCAATGCCTCCTGAAATAAGGTTTTCTTTCATTGTAGCCACCTTTTTCTTACTGCCGATCATTCCGATATAACAATGGGGTCTTAAGATACAGAATGCGAGAACCTCATTATCGGTGGGATGATCAAGTGTGGCGATGACGATAAAGGTGTTGTCGTCGTATGGCAATGAAGGGAGCACTTTCGGGAAATCACCGGTAACTTTATGAAAACCGGCAAAATTCCAGTCGTTGAAAATTTCTTCGCGGCTGTCGATGACGGTGATGTCAAAATCAAGGTCCAGTGCATGCTTTACGACTGCTTTCCCGACATGTCCCGCGCCAAACATAAAGAGTTTTTTTGATGGCATAAGTGGTTCAATATAAATTTCCATAAATCCTCCGCAGCACATCTCATGCTGAACTTTCAGGTCATGAACAAAGAGTTGCGGTTTTTTATTTTTAATGACCCGGATTGCCTCTTCGATCGTGGCTTTTTCCAGGGGACCCCCTCCTATCGTTCCAAAGATCCGGCCATTTTCCCAGACAAGCATCTTAGCGCCAGAACTAAGGGGGGTTGAGCCCTTTGTAGAGACCACCGTGCATAAGGCAGTTACCTGGCCGGTATTCAGGACTTCAAGGATCTTTTTATAGATTAATTCCATTCTGTAGTACAGTAAAAAATCTTTTATACTCTTCAGGGCTGTTTATATTGATCAGTACCCTTTCATCCGGCATTTCGACCTCCAGGCATTCCATCGTACTTAGCACCACCTTAAAGTTAGCGGAATTTACACTCCAGTTGCAGATGCGACGGATATTTTCATGGTTCACCAAAACAGGATGTCCCCCTCTATTCTTAAAAACAGGTGTAATATATTTTTTATTATTCCTGCACTCGTAAAGCAGATCAAGTATTTGTGAATGAACAAAAGGATTATCGACATTCTGAATGAAGCAAAATGAAGATGACAAGATGGCACCAAGACCCAGTTTCACTGAATAGAACCTTTCAAATCCGATGTGATCGTTTACAACCACTGTTACCGTGGAAGGAACCATTCCCATTTGCTTCATCTTGATTAGCACTTCCGGGTTGGTCACTACAATGATCTCGCTGCATCCCCAGTTGGAATAAGTTGAAATTATCTTTTCGACGAACCGGGTATTGTCATTGTACGGCAGGAGAGCTTTCATCTCCTTCATCCGTTCCGACCTGCCGGCTGCCAGTATCACTACACCTGCTTCACGAGGTTCCATGAGGAAATAGTATTATTCTGTCAATTTCATTCAAATGCATTTTCCCCGGTAATGTCACTTCCGGTGATGAGAAGGTGGATATCATGGGTGCCTTCGTAAGTAATGACCGACTCAAGATTCATCATATGTCGCATCATAGGGAAGTCGCCGGTAATGCCCATGGCACCCAGGATCTGCCGGGATTCCCTGGCAATATCAAGCGCCATCTTTACATTATTCCTTTTGGCCATGGAGATCTGGGCCGCCGTAGCCCGGTCTTCGTTGCGCAGGATTCCAAGACGCCAGGCCAGCAACTGTGCCTTGGTGATCTCGGTGAGCATCTCTGCAAGCTTTTTCTGCGTCAGCTGGAAAGCGGCAATGGGTTTGCCGAACTGCTTACGCTCTTTTGAATATTGTAATGCTGTATCATAGCAATCCATCGCTGATCCGATCACACCCCAT
Organism: Bacteroidales bacterium; assembly: GCA_003142515.1. Lineage (GTDB taxonomy): Bacteria > Bacteroidota > Bacteroidia > Bacteroidales > FEN-979 > FEN-979. The sequence goes on along the minus strand of PLMO01000071.1, from coordinate 20,033 downwards.
GCGATACCGTATCTCGCAGAGCTAAGGCAACTGAGCGGCCCTTTCAGCCCTTTTACGCCCGGAAGGAGATTCTCTTTGGGTACTTTTACATCATCGAAAACCAGTTCGCCGGTGGATGAGGAACGCAACGACCATTTTCTCAAGGTTTCGGGGGAAGTAAAACCTTCCATACCCCGTTCGACGATCAATCCTCTCACTGTTCCGGTTTCATCTTTCGCCCAAACTATACTGATATCGCAGATGGGTGCATTGGTTATCCACATTTTAGAGCCATTCAACAGGTAATAATCGCCCTGGTCGGTAAACCGGCTGATCATACTTCCCGGATCCGATCCATGGTTAGGTTCAGTCAGGCCGAAAGCGCCAATCAATTCGCCGGTAGCCAGTCTTGGCAGATATTTCTTTCTTTGTATTTCAGTCCCATATTTAAAGATGGGATACATCACCAGCGATGATTGCACCGAAGCCATCGAGCGGATGCTTGAATCTCCTCTTTCAAGCTCCTGCATAATCAACCCATAGGAAACCTGATCCAACCCCGAACCGCCATATTCCACCGGTATATAGGAACCGAAAGCACCAATCTCACCCAGTTCCTTCACAAGGTGCCGGGGGAATTCATGTTTCTGGTTGGCATCGTCGATGATGGGGATTACAGCCCGGTTCACCCAGTCCCTGATCGCCCCGCGGATGAGTTTGTGCTCGTCTGTTAAGAGTTCATCTACCAGGTAGTAATCGGGTGATTTATATCTGATTGTTGCCATCGTTTTGAATTAAATGATATCGTTCCTATACATCGTATAGTTTTTCATAATTATTTTCCCACCCGGGTAATTTACCCTGGACTGAAAGGTTCAATGACGGATTTTGTCCTCCTATGTTGAGCAGGCGCAATAATGATGTGGAAATATAGGGATTTTTAGCAGGATTGAAAGTTTCACCTGTCTCACGGGTTAGCCGTTCATCGTTGCACCCTTCAGCAGAAGCGTTCTTCTTCTGGAGGTTATACATGGCAACTGCATATGGAACAGCATACTTCTGTTTCAACCTGGCCAATTCGAATGCTTTCTCAAGCAGTTCGTATTCATCCTCGCTGACTCCATTTGAAAGCCCGAGTTCGTAAGCACGCGTTGCCGTCAATCCCTGAAGGAAAAGTTCATCTATAAGGGATTCCCCGAATCCGAGACGCACCAGTTCCTGTACGGCGCCAAAGCCACCCAGGATACCATATTCGATCTCGGGTTGGTTGTAATTCTTTTTGATTCGGAAAACGTTTTTCCGTTTAAGGGAGTCAAATTCAACACCATGTAATACCAGATCAAACCTCTGGTTCAGGAAATAGGTGAATTCGGCTCCGCCGCCCCATTTCTCCCCGAAGACCCCGATAGTCCAAACCGGCATCTCCTGGATGAACCGGAATAATTTCATCCCTGCTTTTGTGAAATAAGAAGCATCCTGCTCACCAAGGAATTTGTACCCGGTTTTTGGATCAAACCACCCCTTGTTAAATTGCCTGGCATCGGCACCTAACATTCTCATGCCTTTTCCTGAAGCGGTAAAAAGTAAAGCGCCCAACACTCCTTTTTCATAAAGGCCGACCGAAATCCCGATTGCATGATCAAGCTGGTCGAGAGTGTTCCGGTTCCAGACATTTCCGCGGAGCGGATTATCGAAAATGATGGAGGCAACCCTCTCCTTTTTGGAGGGAAAAATGTAACGAAGATCATTGTAATAAATATCCATCTCTCCGGTTAAAAAGTTACGCTGGCTGACCGGAGTACCATAGATACGACCGTAACCAAGCAGGTTTGACCAGCCTTTATTCTTCATTCTATGAAGAAGCGATGGTTTTTCTTTCCGAGGACCAATCTTCCCATCAAGATCAAAAAGTTCAACCCTGTCGGGATTTTCAATCCCTGATTTCTTAACCAGTCCGATGAAGCCGTCGATCCCGAAATGATCCAGAAACTTGTCAATGATTTCGCATAACCCATATTTAAACCGGAGACCTACTTTAGTGGAAGAATCGATGTCGGCGGCTATTGCGTAATGGTCCTGGATAAGGTCAAGTGCATAAAGCATGATTGGAATCACATATCTTCTGAATGTCTGGCCTCCCCTATCGTTGGATTCTGCGATACGGATCAGCCCACCGATGCTCTTAATGGTTGATTCCCTGTAATCCAGGGCTGTTGCTTCCGATAATGACCAGTATTCAAGATGGTTGATCTCAGCGGGTGTCACATAGGATTTACTTTTGGGATCATAAACCCCGATGATCTTTTCCTGATTGGCTGTTCCTGACCACTTGAAGAAACCCTCCTTCTCTTTTGAAGAGATCCCGGTCTTCCCTGATTTTTCCAGGTCTTCGATCCATTGCGGATAATGTCTGCCATCCTGGTTGTAAAGGCATCTCAACCGGTCGTGAGCCGGCAGCGCCCGCCCCATATGTTTGGCGCACTCGGTATAGGGCATATGTCCTGTGCGGTCGAGTACCTGGAACGGATTGGCTGTTAGTTGTTCAAATACCTGGGGCAACTCCATCAGGTCCTGTCCGGTTTTAACATCCCAGTGAATGATGGCCCCCATGGCTTCGAAAATGGGATCGGCCACATATCCGTGATGGTCGTTCCGCAGTGCGATGACTTTCTTCTCCAACACCTGTTCAGCGAATCCAACCCCCGCAGTGAAGGTCTCTTCTGTGGCATATTTCCCTTTCATAACATCAAACAGCCGGTTCGCATGGAACGGGAAATAACCATGACCGGTCAGGAATTTATCCCTGAGAAACAGGTCGTTAAAGAGGACGGCCAGTTCAGCGGTTGTATGTGATGAGGTATTGGAAAAGATAAATACCAGTTTTTTCGGGTCGGCATGTTTCTCAATGTTCCTGAAGATCACTTTTTTGACATCGATCCGTTCGGTGGCTGCCTCCCAGATGATCTCTGCGTGGCCAAGGAGGGTGAAATCCTTTGTGTAGGTGACCCGTGCAAGGCATGCTTTCACTTGTTCCTCCAGCATTCTGCCACCCTCCGCCATTTCTGAAAAATAGTCGCTGATATCCCTTGAAGCCCTTTTCAGCGCGCTGTCGGCAATGTCGATTAAAATGACATCATATTCCGTTTTGTTAAGGATGTCGATACCTATTCCTATTCCCATGGTCCCCGAACCGATGATTGCGATTTTTTTGATGCTGCTGAGTCTCGCAACTTCCTTCTGAAGTATTTTGTTACCGAATGAAAAAATAGTTCCCATAATACTGCTTTGTTGGGTAATTAATTTTTTAAACAATTTCAACACAGACTGCTCCACCCTGGCCCCCGCCGATGCAAGCGGATGCGATGCCGGTTTTCAGTCCCTGCCTTTTTAATTCATAAACGAGGTCGGTGGTGATGCGCAGTCCGGTTGCGGCAATATTGTGCCCGATGGCAATGGCACCTCCGTTAACATTGGTTCGTTTCCGCGGGAGATCAAGTTCTTTTTCAACGCCCAGGTATTGTGCGGCAAATGCCTCATTGACTTCAAACAGGTCGATATCATCTTTTTTCATGTCCAGTTTTGCAAGAAGATCATGAATAGCAGGCACCGGACCCTGACCCATGATCTCGGGAGGAACCGTAGAGAACTGGTACCCTTTGATCTTTGCCAAGTATGGGATGTGGTGTTTATCGGCGAAGGAGCGCTCCATCAACAGGGCTGCTGCTGCACCATCGCTGATCTGGCTTGCGTTACCTGGCGTGACCAGCCCATCGGGCTTCAGCATGGGGCGCAGGTTAGTCAGTTCATCCTTGTTTGTATCATATTTGGTGCCTTCATCACGCCAGACACTGAGTGCATTACCGGCCTGGTCAATGGTGTCGACAGTGAAAATGCCCCGGAGGTAATTATTTGAACCGGGACTGGCAAACCGGTTCCATTGTTTCGACTGAGCCTTCATGGCACGGGTATGGCTGAGGTATGCAAAATCATCACATTCTTTACGGGTGATCCCTGTCTGCGCACCATATACTTCGGCAGTTTGTGGCATCAGGGTGTTGAAGAGGTTATGGTTGAACCCCTCCATCAGGTAATCCCGGAGCTGGCCATCTTCGAAATCCCAGACATTCTCTTTTTTCCTGCGTCCCTGTTGGATCAGGTTGGTTTGCGACATGTTTTCGGTGGCAAAAGTCAAGACGCAACCGGCATTTTCGATATCTGACATCAGCTGATCAAATCCGTCGGCCAGCACCTGGAAGCCGGTCCCGCAAATCCGCAGGGTGGTCTTCCCGGGAGTTACACGCAGGTTTTCTTTATCGTTGAACTTTTCAGCAACCCTGATCGCAACATTTCTGGGCAGGTAGATCTGCTGGTTCAGCGAATCGATATAGATCATCCCGGCAATCACGTGGTCAATCCTGATCTTCGCCAGGTCTATCCCTGATCTGACGATGGCTTCATATACTGCCAGTACTGCCAGGTCTTCGGCAGGCACGTAATTGTAATAGCCGCCGTGTTTGCCAATCGGGGTTCTTGCCGCACTTACGATCACTACTTCTTTCAGTTTTTTATCCATATGCTGAATTAAATGGTTATAATTATGTTGTTATTGCTTCAGTCCTTGTTTTTTCACTGTTTAACAGTACACACCCATAAGCAGCCAGAAACTGCGAATGCTCCGGGCTATCCGTATCAGGATATTTCTCTTTGAACAGACTGACGATCGTCGGATGCATGGCCGGTAACCCGCCGGTTATCACCAGGTGATCCTCAATCAGCGATAGCTCTACTGATCTTAAAATAATGGAATTGTAAATGCCCAGTACGATATTCGGTAAAGTTGCACCGTTCTTGATCATTCCAATGATTTCCGAAATGGCAAATACGGTACAAAAGCTGTTGATCTTCACCTCCCGGGTGGCTTCCTTTGCAAATTCCGTGAATTCCTCGGGGGTCACATCCAGCCGGAAAGCGATCTCCTCCAGGAAGGAACCTGTTCCGGCGGCACATTTCCTGTTCATCTTGAATTTTTCGACCTGTCCTAGTGCATTAACCTGGATAAATTTAGTATCCTGCCCGCCAATATCAATGATGGAACAGGAGCGTTTATGGATCTCGTAGACCGCCTTGGAAAGTGCTATCAATTCCGAATTGGAAACAAAAGATACATCGACCTGCTCCCGCCCATAACCACAGGTGTAAATGGGATATCCGATTTCATAATTTTCCGTGAAATGAGTGATAATCTTGGTAGCTGCATTATTGAAGTTATACCCTGATTTCACGCAGTGAAAAGCAGTCATTCGGTTGTTATCATCAACCAAAACTCCTTTTGTATAAGATGACCCGAGATCGAGACCCAGTCGGAACATATTTAGTTGAAAGTTTATAAAGTTGAATTATTAAGATGTCCAGACAATTGATCTATGAAAGTTTCGATGGCGATGATGCTTTGTTCCTCGCTGTAACAGCGCGGATCGTTAAGGTCGCCATTGATTTCAAGATACGGGATGCCGGTACGTTTGAACAGGCGGTTCTGCAACCCGAACCGGTTATTGGAATTCCTTGCACAGGTTTTGGATTCATGATAGATGATCCCCTGAACGGTGAAATCCTTCACCAATTGTTCCAGTACATTTTCTTTTATCGCATCTGACCTGACAATGAATAGTTTGCAGTAGGCCAGGGCTGAGGATTCAAAAGGTTCAGCCTGTGACAGGTCGTCAAATACCCAGCTGTTGCAATAGGTTGAGGCGACAATACAGGTATTGAGCTTTGCGAATAATTTGGCCAGGCTGCTCAGCCGGTACCAGAGTGGCATACCCTCCCAGTAAATCCTGAAGTGTTCTACAGGAACAGCGCTGATGTTATTTTGAATCCTTTCTTCCAGTTCTGCCAGGAGAATTTTGTAATATTCAACAGCATGGCTTGTTCCCCTCATGACAACAATGGGTCCCATGTGGATCGCAGAATCGAAAAAGTTGATGGGTGAAGGAATGTGTCTGGCTTTTTCCAGCACCTGTTTCCAAAGTACGCAGCCATCATGGGATAAACCCACGGTCTCCCTGAAACTGTCAATATCGAACATCCTTTCTGCCACTTTTTCTAGTTCGGGAATGATCCGGTGGTATTGGTCCGAAACGCTTTTAACGATCTCCGGGCTCAGATCGGAGATGCATAACGGGGTATGAATTCCCACGATGGGGACATTAAAATGCCTGGCATAAAAGCTGAACCAGTCTTCCACCTCCCTGCACTGGTTTGTATTATAGACCAGGATATCGGGTCGGGGAACCGAGCGGAAACCACTCTTTTGGAGCGGGGTTTCATTTTGCAGGAAGGCGCCTATATCACTGGTTAGGTACGAACAGATATCGGGTGAATAACCATGTGCGACAGCAGTAGGGATGTACTTGTCGGCATTTTTGCCAGCACCCAGCATGGCGCCATGGTTTTCAGGAAAATAGACTTCGAAACCCATTGAATATAACAATTCGGCCGGTCCTACACTGGTACACCAGGCGATCTTACGACTCCTTGTCTCAGCAGCTTCCTTCAGCCTTGCAAAATACCCATCCATCGTCTTTCGAAGGTCATTCGCCGACCGTAGCTTTACGAGCTCACCCTGGTCCTGTATTCCTTTTTCACTCATCGTTTTTCATTAATTAGCAGTTTTTCCAAACAGGCTTTCTTTTCTCCAAAAATGCATTGATCCCTTCATTGGCATCATGGGTTTCCATCATCTCCTTTACATACATTTCAGAAAATTCCGGAAGATATTTCAGCATGAAGAAGTCAAACGTGGCCCTGGCCGCCCTGGTGGCAAACCGCAGCGCTGAAGCGCTTTTCCCAAGGATATTTTTCCGGATCCATTCATCCGTAGCAGCATCCATTGAAGATTTGTCGTCAAACACTTCGTTGATGAGACCTATTGATTTTGCCTCATCGGCGGAGATAATTCTTCCCGTGATAAGCAATTCTTCCGCTTTGGCATTTCCCACCTTCAGGGGCAGCATTATCGAAGCCGGAGGTGCAAACACACCCAAGATAATTTCCGGTTGTCCGATCATTGCACTTTTATCGGCAAAAATAAAATTGCAAGCCAGCGGAAGCTCAAATCCGCCTCCCAGGCACTGACCGGATAACTTGGCCAACGTGGGAATGTGAAGATCGATGAGGGTAAAAAACAATTTATGAAAAGCCTTCAGCATTTCGCCGGCCTTGTCTTTTGTATGTTCCGAAACACTGGCGCCATAAGAGAAGTTGTTTCCACCTCCTTCGAAGGTTATCAGTTTGATATCCTTTTTACTTTTCAGGGAAACCAGGAATTCCGTGAGTTCTCCCATCATAATGCCATCCAGGATATTTGCTTTTCCGTCATCCAGGATCACCCGGACAACGGTACACTCATACAAATACTCAACTTTGATTTTTTGCATATTATCTTGGAATTATATTATTTCTGAAATTGTGGAGAAACCGCTTGAATCAAATCGTCGTTCCATTCATGACCCTCAGCAAGCATCTGCCGGAGCTTGATAAAGTCGACTTCCCGTTTATCTTTCGGGCCATCGTTAAATGCCCGGAAACCGGCTTTGCCTTCAGTCATCATGTTCAGGGCAAGCCAGTCCCTGTTACTTTCCTTGTTTTTATCCCAGTGTTCAAGTTTATGTTTGCGCAGGGAATTAAGTGTCTTGCTCAGGCAGTTGGGCATCAGGTAGAGGAGCCTGGTGCATAAACGATCTACGGCCTGGTCCAGCATCGAAAGGTCCATTTCACCTGCTTTCATAATTTCCTTTCCTTTCGCAAGGTCTTCCCCTGCTTTCATCTTGCCGAAGATGATCTGACCTTTGTTGTTTATCCACTGATCGGTATATACCAATGGATTCGGGATGAATTCTCCATTTACTTTGAGTGCAGGTACCACTTCGGTGATCAACCCCGATCGCAATGCCTCATAGGCAGACCATGGGTCACAAACGGTACAGGAAAACATTGAATTTTCAATGCCCACGAAAAGTGGCAAAAAATCAGTCGAACCTCCGTCGGGTGCGCTGCCATGTTTTGGGCCGGCCTGACCAAACCGTGCGAAATCCTGTGCAATGGAGAAGTCACAGGCCATCCCGATCTCCTGTCCACCCCCGATCCGCATACCATTCACCCTGCAAACAACAGGTTTATCATTCATAAGGATGGATGTGACCATGTCATTGAAAAGACGCATATATTGTTTGTACTCCTGTGGATTCCCGGCATAGTACTCGGCATACTCTTTCGTATTACCACCGGTACAGAAGGCTTTATCCCCAACCCCGGTGAATACGACCGCCACAACACTCCGGTCGTTGGAGGCTTGCCGCATGGCAAGGATCACCTCTTTAACAGCCTCGGTTGAATAGGAATTAAACTGCTGCGGATTATTCAGGATGATCCAGGTATTAAACAGACTTTCGACGGGATTGCCGTTAAGATCCTTGCATTGCCGATTTTCAAACAGGATCTCCTTGTAAGTATTATCTGTAAGATTGTGACTTGCTAACATGGCTTCTTATATTTAGGTTAATAACATTTTATTCGAAATCAGGAACCAATACGGATCTCTTCTGGTATTGATTGTTCAGGGTATTCCGGAACACTTCGTTGATCTTCGACAAAGGAAAAGTTTCAATAAAATCATTGATCTTCAGCTTGTCTGTGGTTATCAGGTCAACAACTTCAGGATAGAGTTCCGGCTTGCAGCCCCAGGTCCCGATGAGTTTGGCATCAAAAGCCATCAGGTTGCTGAGGCGAACCTCAGTCTTGTCAAGGGTAAATCCTACAATCGAAAGTGTCGAGGTGTAGGTGATCAGGTTGAATCCCAGTTCCTGTCCCTGTTTGGTTCCGGAAAGTTCGAAAATCTTCCACCCGAAACGTGACACCCCCAGCCCCTTGGCTATCTCCCGAACATTTTCCTTAATTGCTTTAATATCCAGTCCCTTCACATTCAGAATTGCATCCACCCCATGTTTTTTGGCGATTTCCAGTTTGTTGTCGTCTATATCCAGGGCAAGCACTTTCGCACCAAAGATCCGGGCAATCAGGGCTGCATAGATACCGACACCGCCAACACCAATCACAATGGCAAGATCTCCGGCTTCAAGTTCAGATTTTTTAATTACCTGGTAAGGCGTAGAGATGGCATCGGCAATAACGGATAATTTTTCGAGAGGGTATTTTGTCAAAAGCAGGTCGGGGACGGGACAGAGAAAACGTAAAGGAACCTTGATATGTGAAGCAAACCCCCCATGAAAATCATTCCCGGGCATAAGCTGTTTCTGGCACATATTGCTCCGTCCTTTTTTACATAGTTCGCATTCGCCGCAAGGCAGAACGGCAGGAATGATCACGTTTTTCCCGACCCATTCGGAAGGGCCTGCGATGACTGTCCCGCTGATCTCATGGCCAAGGGTAAGGGGAAGTTCCTTCTTTGTTTTCACCCCATTATGCCAGAAGCTGAGGTCGGTATGACATACTCCGCATCCGGCAATCTTAATCAGCACCTCATGGCCTTCAAGTTCAGGGAAAGGATTTTCGGCAAGCTGAAAATCGGCATCAGTTGCAGTCATCTGCCAGGAATACATTTTCTTATCCATCTTCATCAGTTTTAATGTGGTTCTTCCCAATGATGTTACTTGCATTTACCCACGCCATCCTTACAGGAAATGGCATTGATCAGGTTGGTAAGTACCAGGTTTATCGGTGTTTTGATATAATGTTTCCGGCCATAGTCAACGATTTTACCGTTCATATAGTCGATCTCGGTTTCCCTTTTATTGATCAGGTCGACTGCAAGCGAAGGCATGTGGTTCCCTGCATTGTTGAGGTACCTGATAGCCAGCTTGATGAAATTCTCCTGCAGTTTTACCTCTTCGGCACAGGAAACCTGGACCGCTTCGTAAAGGATCTGTTCGATGATCTCAAGAGTATCACCATTGTCCATGGCTTCTTTCATGGTAAGCCGGGAGATGGCACACAAAGGACTTAAAGCAGAATTCAGGATGGTTTTTTCCCAGACCTTGTCGTTGATTGAAAAGGAGTTCATCTGTTCAGTTAACAGGTCAACACTTGTCAGGGTTTGAGCAATCCACTTTGCAAGTTCTTCCTGCGAATCATCCATTGAGCCGATATAATTGGGAGGATTGAAAAAGTTTATGGCTGTTACGTTCGGCGCCTGGAGATTTCCTGCATAATTGATCACCATACGGAGGATGTTGGATTCTGAGAAATGGGACTTATACTTTTTCCCGATATCGATCCCATTCTGGGCACTGAGCAGGAAAACATCCTTCTTCAGGTTCTCCCCGATAATCTTTATTATTTTATCGACATGATAATCCTTGACTGCAGAAACCAGGATGTCAAAATCATGCTCAAGCATCTCTTCCACCGAGTAGTATACATACTTGAAGAATGATTTTTTCTCAATTTTCGAAACAAGCTCCATACCCTCTTTCCGGATGAGGTTCAGCTTTTCCCTGTCGAGGTCGGTAACGGCGACTTCACAACCGGCAAGCTTGAAATGTACAGCCAAAGTTTGACCAACAGGTCCTAACCCGATGATTCCGATGTTATACTTCTTTTTCTCCATGGTTTTTATTTTGTTTTATAAAGATTTTCTGCTCAAAGTATGATCCTGGCATCTACAACACATATTTCATCACCGGTTGCAAAAAGCGGGTTGAGGTCAAGTTCCCTGATCACCGGAAAATCCGTTCCCAGCATGGATATACGCCGGATGATCTCCACAGCTTTTTCCTTGTTGATTCCTTTTTCACCCCTGAAACCATCGATCAAAGGTGCAGCTTTAACAGAATTGATCAATTCCATGGCTTCTGTGTCACTGACAGGGCTGATTGAAAAAGAGACATCTTTCAGTACCTCGACAAAAATCCCACCCAGGCCGAACATGATAATATGGCCAACACCTTTCACTGCTTTTGCTCCGATGATCAATTCCCGTCCCTTTGGAAGGAATTTCTGTACAAAGAACTTAATTCCGTCACCAAGGTTTCTCTTCATGGTTTCGGCCACACCGGTTACTTCCTTAGCATCCTGAATGTTCACGGCCACACCGCCGACATCACTTTTATGGATAATTTTTTCTGAATCTGCTTTTATCACGACCGGGAACCCTATCTCACCTGCCATGGCAACAACCTCTTTCACATCGTGTGCTACTCTCCAGGGGGCAACCGGTACCCGGTATGCCTCCAGAATGCCGTAAACTTCCGCTGCCGTAAGGATTTCCCTTTTCTGTGACATAGCATTTTCCAGGATTGAACGGACAGCATCCTTATTTACATCTGTGAAAATTTTTATGGACCCTTCCGTCGCCGACCGTATCCTGTTGTAGCAGACCAGGGCATAGAGTGCCCGGGCTGCAGTTTCAGCAAAATCAAAACAAGGGATTTCCCCGTCCTTGAGAATTTTTGAAGTGCCACCCCATTTCTGTTTATCGGTCATATAATTACATATGACAGGCTTGTTGCCGGCTTTTGCGGCTGCCACGATCTCACGGGCAACATTCTCGCAATCGACGAACGGAGGGGTGACAAAATTCAGGTATAAATTGTCGAACTGTGGCTCCTTCATCATTACCTCGAGTGCACTTTTAAAATGGCCAGGGCCGGCTGTTGCAACAACATCCAGTGGATTCCTTATTGAAGCCGATTCCAGCATGCTCCCTTTCAGGGTCTGTGCCGCTTTTTCCGAAAGCGGTGGTATCTCCAGCCCGCATCTTACCAGTTCGTCTATTGCGATGACGGATGGTCCGCCCGTATTGGTTATAATACCCACTTTATTGCCCTTGGGGACAGGCTGTGAGGAGAGCGCAACCGCTGCCTGGCAGAGATCTTCCTGGCTGCTGAAAGTAAGGATACCCGCTTTCTTATAGATGAGGTCCATGGAAATACTGCCTGCCAGTCCCCCGATATGTGACCGGGAGGCTTCGGCTCCTTTTTCTGTCCGGCCGGCAGTAATGGCCAGAACCGGTTTCCGTGCAGTCACTTTTTTAGCCACCGCGATAAATTCCAGCGGGTCATCCAGGCTTTCGGCATATAGCACAATGGCCCTCGTTTTATTATCTTTTCCGTAATAACTGATAATTTCCGTGATGGATACATCCGACCCGTTTCCATTGGAAGCGTACATCCGCTGGCCGATACCCATATCATAGAAAGCCTGCATGATCACGGCGCCCACACCGCCACTCTGGGCTACCACCGAGATAAACCCCGGTTCCGGATAGGTGAATGTGAAGTTACAATAGGCATTGATTGCGGGGTCTGAGTTAATGATACCCTGGCAGTTCGGCCCCACGATCCGGATCCCGTATTTCCGCGCCCTGGCAAGGAAATCATCTTCCAGTGCCTTGCCTTCAGCGCCCATTTCCTTAAACCCGGCCGTATTGATAATAATAGCCTTAATCCCTTTCTTTCCGCAGTTTTCAACCTCTTCCGGCACAAACGGAGGAGGGATCACGATATGCGCAAGATCCACCTCACCAGGTACATCCATTACAGAGGGATAGGCTTTCAGTCCCCGGATCTCATCAACCTTTGGATTGACAGGATAAACGGGACCCCTGAATTTATAATGAAGCAGGTTCTTAATAATGACATTCCCAATGGAAAGTTCCTTTACCGATGCCCCGATCAGCGCAACAGCCCTTGGTTTGAATAACGCATCCAGATTATCGTTCATTTTATTTTATTCTATTTTACCTTTTTTACTTTTTACTTCTTCCGAAAAGTTTATTCACCGCCAAGGCGCTAAAAATTATATTATTGATTTTGCGTCCTTCGCGTCTTGGCGTCTTTGCGGTTAAAGAATAAGAAACTATTTTAATTCACTAACTTTTTCATTCATTAGTTTATAATGCCGGAAACCGCCCCAAATGGCAGCCCCGATAGCTCCTGCGTAAATTGAATCCTCATGCGCCCTGATCTCAAGATCGAGCTTGCTCTCTTCCACCAGTTCCTTTACCGCCTGGATCATCCCGATGTTCATGGCCATGCCACCTGTTAGCGCTACCGGTGACTTTGCATTGAGCGAGGAGAGCAGTTTAACGATCTTGTTGGCAATGGAGAGGTGGATCCCTTTCATGATATCCGGAGTAGAAATCCCTCTCGAAACCATGTTGATCACATCGGTTTCGGCCAGTACAGAACAAATGCCTGAGGGTGTTTCCGGAGTGACCGATTTCAGGGAAGTCTCTCCAACATCTTCGATTGCGAGGCCAAGGTATCGTGAAATGTTCTCAATAAACTGACCGGACCCGGATGCACATTGTCCTGTCATTTTATAATCGAGCACCCTTCCAAATTCATTGATCTTGATAGCCCTAACGTACAGTGCACCCATATCGATGACGGTCAGAGAACCAGGGTTCAGGAATACCCCGCCTTTTGCATGGGTGGTCATGCTGTAGAAATGTCCCCGCTTCCGCTGGAGCATCTCACCTTCGCCGGTTGTAGCCAGGTAGGTAATGTCGCTGTAATTGAGATTATTTTTTTTCAGAAGATGATCGATGAGCTGGTTGGAGAGCAGCTCCGGGTTTCTTTTCCTGATCTTCTCAGTCTCTTTATCGATGATGACAGGGGTATCGGAATAGGACATCAGCACTGCCTTGATGATGCTGCTTCCCACATCGACCCCGAAAGTATAGATTTGATGATCCATCATTTTATTTTAAAATTAAATGGTAAGATGTAAAATGGTAAGATAGCAAGAGGGTTGATATTTTTTTTACCATTTTGCATTTTACCATTTTGCATTTCTAATTGCTTCTTCTTGCAAACATGGCCCCACCGAGAGCCCCCATGAATATGGAATCGCTGTGAACGTTGATCTTTATCTCCTTCCCGTAATTTTGAAGTACCAGATCAGAAACATATTTCAATACCGCCTGGTTCCGTGCCACCCCACCGGTAAAAGTGAATTCGTTCCGTACACCTCCCGAACGTGCTATCAATGACATAGCCCGCATTACAATGGCCCGGTGCAGCCCGGCGAGAATGTCGGACCTTTTCTGTCCCACGTTAAGCAATTCCCTGATCTCAGCGGCTGCAAAGACAGTACAGGTGGAACAGATGTTTACTTCACTGGTGGCTTCAATGGCAAGGGGCCCGAGTTCATTCAGGGAAATGTTGAATTCATCAGCGATGTACCCGAGATATCGTCCGCACCCGGCGGCACAACGGTCGTTCATGTAAAAACTGGTTACCAGTCCGTGACTGTCGACCTGGATGGCTTTTGTATCCTGGCCCCCGATGTCAAGTACGGTTCTGGTTGCCGGGAAAACTGCATGTGCCCCGAAAGCATGACAGAGGATCTCCGACCGGATCGATTTTTCGGGGAAAGGCAGCAATGCCCTGCCATAGCCTGTCCCTACCATATTGGTAATGTGGATATCGAGATTGGCAATAAAAGTGATGTGGCCTTTCAGAGAGTCGTAGATTTGCTTGTAATTGCCTTTAAGGAGATTCAGTTCACTGTCAAAGCCCACACCTGTTTCTTCCGGCGTGGAATCCTCCATATCAGCATATTTATCATTCAACAGTTCCATCGACTGGTAGACCAGTTCCCTGAAATCATATTCTGTCAGCTCATTTTCCACATGGGAGATACTCTTGTCGTATACAAGTATCATTGGCTCAAAGTATTCTTTCGATAGGCCGTTAACCTCTTTATTGTATTTTTCACTTACAATATCCCGGAAGAACTGGTTCTTCTGGCCAAGGTTACCATTAAGGTATTCATTCAGGATGGCCGGTCCGATCTCCTTAACTATGTGATCAACATATCCGGAGATATTCTCTTTCTTTTCTCCATTGAAAGTATCTTCTATCGTATCCCGGAACTGAATATTCAGCCGGTCGAGTTTTCGTTTGAACTGGAGGTACTGGAAAACTGATTCCACATCCTTCAGGTATCTCCTGTACTCGGGCTTTCGTTCAATCTCATCTTCCAGCTTCATCTTCAGCAGGGAAAACCTTGCATTATAGATGGCTTCCAACCGCGCAATCTCGGTTGCAACCGTATAATTTGCCCTGGTATTGGTAATTCCCCGGCCGATGATATGGTCATTATCATCAATGATGATGGCTTTTGAAGTGGTAGATCCAAGATCAATTCCCAGGAAATATTTCTTCATTGAGGTAACAATTAAATTATATCATTCCTGCTCCGTTGCAGGAGAGAATCAACATCTCACCTTTAGCTTCACGGCAGGGTTTGAATCATCTTCCGCTGCTTCAGCATCTGGAAAAATGATTCAAGCCTGTTTTTAATATTAGAATAGGAAAAATACCTTGGATCAACCAGGTCGGATTCAATGAATCCTATGGGTATTTCGAGTTTTCGTTCCAGTTGCTGCATAATCATCAATTGTCCTGCAGAGAATGAGTTACAACTTTTGATTGAATTTACAAGGAACCCGTCGGCGTGGTAATCGGTAATGCATTTCGACAGCAGATCAACCCGTTGCTGAAGATTAAGGTTGGTGTAACAGTTCATGCAATATTCTGCCAGGCTTTCCAAAGGTTTATCGGGATTGACACGGAACCCCATGTCGTAAACTCCACCCACTTTTGTATAGGATGAGGCAACAATCACAGCTCCCATGTCATAAAAAAGTTTCCAGAATTCGCGGAAGTGAGTCCAGTTGGGTGGTCCTTCAACCACGAGGCGGAAACGTTCTTCTTCCATTTCACCCTCGGGAGTGATCGGACCCAATTTCTTTTCTACGCGGGTAAGAATTTCATTATAGAGTTCAGCATAATAATCAATGGCTTCCGGTGTCCCTCTAAACCCGCTGTTGATGGGACCGATGTAATAAACCCCGGCAAAATATGCATCAATGGGAGAAGGCCTGTTTTTGGTAGTATCGAAAATCTTTATGATGTAATCCTCCACCTTCGAGGAGTTTTGAAGCATTAATTTTAATTTCTCTTCGTTGTATTTATTACCCGAAACCTGCTCCATTTTAGGGATCACCTCCTCTTTAAGCTGTTTGACCATATAAGCCGTCATATCGGGGGTGATCTTATGGGCCTCCTGGTAAGGAGTATGAAGCATTGCAATAGGCACACCCGGATAGAGGCGTTCGAGGGTCTCAAACCATTTCAGAAAGGTAAAACAGCCGGTATAACTCAGCAGCAGCAGATCAGGATTGGGTATCTTTTCACCGGTTGGACCGATGTTTCCATTCAGCATCATCCCCACATCGCATTTCACATAGGTACAGACATCTTCTGAATGACCATGCTGCTCGGCATTGCGTATATACTCGCCTGATTTCTTACGCATACCCGACTGCAACGCATTGATCTCGGGATATACCGGAAGCATGTCGAAAGAGAGGATCAGCTCGGAGATGTTGCCGGGAACAAATGTATAGACCACTTTCTTGCCGGTCTCCCTGGCACCACTGAGTTCCTTGAAAAGCCGGGTGATCATCTCCTTCTGGATGATCATACTGCGTTCTTTAGCCACCTCTTTTGACATATTCAGCTTTTCTGATGGGTTTATAAACTGTCAGCAAGCACCGGTTCGTCCCAGAGTTTTATTGAATCTGAGAATGTTCCTACCTGCTCCTTGATAACCTTGAACTGGCCTGTATTTTCACTGTACATGAAACTGATGAAACGAATATTTTTATCATTACATTCTTTCTGCAGGATGGGGTGATCGAGCAGGGCAGGATCACAGAAACTGGGAGCTGCAAAAATAACCCCGTCAACTTTACGGTGGCGGATCAGGTCAACCAGGCGGGCTTCCTTTGTATTTCCCACATCAAAGACCGAAGAAGATAATGGACTTTTGTCGAGGTATGCCTTGGTGATAGCTTCAAGTGGTTCCGCGCTGTCCGTATCAATATCTCCCTGGATCCACTTTAACCCCAGCAGGAAATCGTCCTCAACAATATAACAACCTGCCAACTTAATGGTCCGGATCAGCCCGGCGGGGGGTTGTTCACAGAAAGCACCGATCACCAGTACCCGGATCTTGTCCATGGGATCCCCTATCTCCTCCCCGATCAACTGAACCACCTCCGAAAGAATTTCGTTGTGTTCTTCCACAGGAATAACATTTCCTGCACGAACCACATGGTAAAGGTCGGCGGCAGTCAGTCGCCAGGGAAACTCCTGGCGGATATCATACAACTGGTTTATAAGATGGCGGTTCAGATTGAACAAACCGATGGAATGATTGAGCCTTGCGGTCGTCACTTTCACTCCATTCAGTTTATAGACCTCATCCAGAACGGTTTGAAGCTCATGCCGGTAAAATGTACCCCCGATATGATATTTGAAATTCTGAGGGAAGTCAAGGTACTTTACAAATTTACCTTCGCCCAATAGCTGGAACATGCCGGAAAGATTCCGGATCACATCACAGATGGAAGGAAAGATAAAACCATCGAAACCCTCGAAATGCTTGTCCAGGGCGAGTTCTATTATACTCCTCGGGATGTGGCAGATGTAGGATTGGTAATAGGCATCGCCTTTGATGATCAGTTTTTTATCCCCGCCTCCCAGGATCCCTACTGCCAGTCCGTTCGCTGCATGAATGATTTCACGCGGAAAATAAACGGGCATATGACCCACGAGGACACGGTCTTTGTCCTGTGATTTCCATTCCCTGGCCCTTGTAAAGGAAAGATCAAAAGCCAATTCTCCACACCGGGTAACTATTTCTTTCAGCGTGTCCAGATAAATAACGTTTAGATCTGTTTGATACTAAATGAGTAATCCTTGAAAAAATCGAAAAATAGCAGGAGAAAATCAACAAAGTGGGAGTAGTCATTGGCAGGCTTCAAAGGTATAAAAAATTATCATGTACACTCTTTCATAAATAAATTTGTTCATATGAAAAGTGAGATATGAGATGTGGGATATGGGATGTAAGGGTGGGATTGGGGATATATTGAAAAATCAGGTTCCGGTAAAAATTTTATTATTTCCGGCAAATCCCATAGATACGTCGTCCCATAGTTTTCATTTTTAACAAGGAGATATCTCAACAACCGGATATTCTGCTTGATTATAACTTTTGATTATATAAAGATGTCCGACAAGCATTAATATTATATTATTTCGTAATTTGCAGTTGAAACCTTCAATTTTTAGGGTAGTGCCATATAATGGAGAAAGGATATGTTCAAGTTTTTGTAAATATTGATGGTTTCTTATCCAGGATTATCAGGGGGTGGGGTTAAAATGGTGACAATGATTGCGAGCATTATTACTAACAATTTGTAAATTGCAAACTTTAGTTTACCCACGAACTTACTATTGGACAACCTCAACTATCATATGAAACCACAGTCAAAATAATCTCAATACGTAAGTTTATACAATCGTTAGCTGTTATATTAGAAAAGAGAACTTTAATTGCAAATATCATGAAAAAGTTAATTTTAATACTTATCGCATTAAACCTATGCTCTGACTTGATTTCACAAACATTACACTCAAATGACAGTATAAAATATTTTGTGGAATATTTGAAGAGAGGTAATTTTTCATCCCCCAAAGATTACGTTTTAAAGTCATTTGACGAGAAGGATATTGTTATTTTAAGTGAAAGACTTCATCCTGAATTTAAACAGTATGAAATGATTATCGATATTTTAAAAGATGATAAATTTAAAGGAAATGTTTATACAGAAGTTGGGGCTTTCAATTCCAGAAAACAAATTAACGAATTTCTTTTAAAGGAGGGGTTATCAAAAGACGAAAAAGAGACTGAATTATTGAAAATTTACAGGAATATAGATTATTTACCTATTTGGCCAAACTACAATTTTTATTACCTGATAAGCTCAATTTACGATATAAATCAGAAACGAAGTGAACAAGATAAAATATTCATAATTCCATTAGATGTTGAATTCAGCTGGGATTCTATTGAGTGTTCCAGACAATACAATGTGTTTAATCCAATGTTGTCAACATATGTAATCGAAAGAGATCTAATTATGGGCAAACACTTTATTCAGGCATATTTAGAAGCAAGATATTTTAATAAAAATAAATCAAAAGCATTAGTAATTTTAAATACATTTCATGGTTACACCAGAATACCGACATATTTACCCTTGCCTACACAACCTTTTATTTATAGTACAGCAGAATATATTTTTAAAACTTTCCCAAAATCAACAAAAGGGATTCTAATAAATGGATATTCTTCTTCAACGATAAGTAAATTTGTGGCAAGTGGAAAATGGGATGCAGCATTTAAAGTTATCGGTAATAAAAATATTGGCTTCGATCTTAAAGATACCCCCTTTGGCGCAACGAAATTTGACATGTACAATTTTGGCGGAAGAGACTTTCAAACTGTCAATTTTGAATACATATTTGATGGATTTGTTTTTTATGAGCCTATTGAGAATTTTGAACTGGCTAAAGGAATTCCGAATATTTTTAAAGACAAAGTATTCAAAGAGGAATTTTACCGCAGAATTGCAATGGAGGAAAATATTACAATAGATGAAGCAAAATTGTCAAAAGAAATAAAAGAATATATTGAAGCTATAAATGTTCTGACAATTAATAAAGTCCAAGTGTTGGAGGAACTAAATAAGGAAATAAATAAATGGTTGACTAATTAATACAACAGCTAACGAGCTTGCAACCGCAACAAAATCCTCATTAATGATACTTAGCAAATGTTCACCTTTGCTGCGGCTGCTGCGGGGCGTTATGTGTAATTAAAGTGAAGCAGTGCATGATAAAATGAATTCCTTTGAATCCTAAATATGAACACAATCAAAATAGCACTTTCGTTTTTATTTTTGTTGATAATTTCTTCCTTTCTTCATTCACAGACCTTAATAAGTGTGGATGGAGGCTTAAACCTGGCCTCTTATATCACTCCTAAAAATATCGATGCCGGCACTTTTAAAAGTTTCCCTTCTTATGGCTTCGGGATTGATATCAAAGGCAGGGAACCAAAACCTATGCATATTGGCTTCTCCATTGAGTATTACTTAACTCAAGTTTCGCAGT
>PLMO01000054.1 GCA_003142515.1 Bacteroidales bacterium | reverse complement strand
ATAAGGCTGTCGTTTTTTGCCTTTATTGCTTCTGCTTCTTTTTTGGCAGCCCTGCCGCAAGCAAAGAGGACAGGGATTAATAAGAGAATCAAATACTTTTTCATCTTGTGCAAATTTTAATTTAGTTTTAATAAGCGGCTAAAATACGAAAAAAATCAGACTTTTATTCATCAAAACAGAAAAATCTTTTACTTTACCATACGGAAATCATTTGAATTCCGTTTCCTGATGATGAATTGATCAGGATTGTTAAGATTGAAAAGAAATGACAAGATACCCAAGGGTAGTACTAAAAAAGGGCAAGGAAGCCTCCCTGAAACGCTTCCATCCATGGCTCTTTTCAGGAGCCATAGAAAGAATGATCGGTTACTGCGTTGCGGGAGATATTGTGGAAATCTATTCCATTTCCCATGATTATCTTGCTACCGGACATTTCCAGGATGGATCCATTGCAGTTAAGCTGTTTACTTTTCAGCAACAGGAAATTGATCATTCCTTCTGGAAAGAAAAGATAGCAAGAGCTTACCGGTTAAGGACTACACTCGGACTGACCTCTTCATCCTCAACAACGGCTTACCGCCTCGTCTTTACGGAGGGCGATGAACTTCCGGGGCTTATTATTGATTGGTATAACGGGGTAGCTGTAATTCAAACCCATAGTCTGGGCATGCACTTGATCAAACCCGACCTGGTCAATATCCTGAAAGAGATCTACGGCGAAGGGTTGAAGGCAGTTTATGATAAGAGTGCCGAAACAACCCTGCTTTCTGCCCAACCATCAAGAGTGGAAAGTGAAAGGGTAAGGATCAACCGGGTTGAGGATGGTTACCTATTCGGACTCCCGCAGAACGGGTTAATCACCGAAACCGGACACATCTTTTCTGTTGACTGGGAAAGAGGTCAGAAAACGGGATTTTTTCTTGACCAACGGAGTAACCGTATGTTTGCCCAGTTTTATGCTCAGGATAGAAAAGTGTTGAATGCGTTTTGTTATTCGGGGGCATTTTCTGTATATGCCCTCAAAGGCGGCGCCACCTTGGTACATTCTGTCGACAGCTCTAAACAAGCCATTGAGTGGACAAAAGAGAACCTGGCATTGAACGGAATTGACCCCGCACGGCATGAATTTTCAGTTGCAGATGTCAAGCAATTCCTTGTCCGGTCAACCGCTACCTATGATATGATCATCCTGGATCCGCCTGCATTTGCAAAGCACCACAACATCACACACAATGCGCTACAGGCCTATATCCATATCAATTCCGAAGCAATGACAAAAGTGAACCCGGGAGGCATCCTGATGACCTATTCCTGTTCACAGGCCATCAGCCGCGAGATGTTTCGCTCGGCAATCCAGGTAGCAGCCCTTGAAACCGGTCGTAAAATCCGCATTCTTCACCATCTTTCGCAGGGTCCCGATCATCCCGTCAGCATCTACCACCCCGAAGGGGAGTACCTTAAGGGTTTGATTCTCCAAGTGGATTAACAGAATTGCATGGTTTTATTTGCTATTCGCTGTTCACTGTTCACTTTTCACCATTCACTCTGCATTCTGAATTCAATAAAAAGTCCAATCTCAAATAAAAACGCCATAATATACTTACTGTTAAAAAAGAAGATTTAATTTTGCGAAGTCTTGTTGAAATCTCAGCATAAATAAACCTACATGAATCAGTACAAAAAATTAAACAACTCCATCGGTTGGATAGTCTTTGCCATTGCCACCGCAGTCTATTTTCTAACCATCGAGCCCACCGTAAGCTGGTGGGATCCGGGCGAACATATTGCAACAGCTTATAAACTCCAGATCGGGCATCCTCCGGGAGCGCCGACATTCCAGCTGATCGGACGCATTTTTGCCTTGTTTGCCTTTGGAAATACAGCAAAAGTTGCGGTATTGATCAATGCCATGCTCAGCCTCTCCAGCAGTTTCACCATTCTCTTTCTCTTTTGGACCATCACCCTGCTTGCCAGGAAGCTCATCATAAAAGACGGAGAGATAACCAAAGCCAGGATGTGGACCATCTTTGCCGCAGGATTTGTAGGCTCAATGGCATTCACTTTTTCGGATTCCTTCTGGTTTTCGGCAGTGGAAGCCAACGTTTTCGGGATGTCATACCTGTGTACCGCGATTGTTTTCTGGGCCATACTGAAATGGGATGAAGTGGCGGATGAAAAACACAACTATCGCTGGCTGATCTTTATTGCTTTCATGATCGGGCTTTCGATCGGAGTTCACCTGCTCAACCTTCTAACCATTCCTGCCCTTACGCTGGTATTTTATTTCCGGAAATTTAAAACCACGCGGTGGGGAACTGTCCTCGCATTGCTGATTTCCTTTGTGATCATGGCTTTTATCATGTATTTCCTGATCCCCTGGATTCCAAAATTAGCCGGGAGCTTTGAGTTATTTTTCGTCAACTCTTTTGGTTTACCTTTCAATTCCGGAACTATCATTTATTTCGTGTTACTGTTCGGGTTGATCACCTGGGGACTAATTTATACCCGAAGGAATGGTAAGCCTGTTCTGAATACTATACTTCTCTCCCTTGTGTTTATCCTGATCGGCTATTCCACTTTTATCGGGCTTGTGATTCGCGCGAATGCCGGCACCCCAATAAACGAGGATGCTCCGAAGGACGCCATCAGCCTGGTTTCGTTCCTCAACCGGGAGCAATACGGATCCTGGCCCTTCCTTTATGGAGCTTACTATACAGCCCCGATAGTTGATGTGGAAGATGGGTCACCGGTGTATAAAAGAGATGACAAAAGCGGAAAATACATCGTTATTGATGACCGGAAGGGGACCATTTATGTTTACGATTCCAGATTCACCACTCTTTTCCCGAGGATGTGGAGCACCAGCCGGAAAGGCGCTGCTGAATTTTACAAAGAATATGGAGGGCCCGGGGTGCCCATTTCGGTCACCGCCCAGGATGGGACTCAACAAACCATCTACAAACCCACATTCCTGGAAAACCTGAAGTTTTTCTTTTCATACCAGGTAAGATGGATGTATTTCCGTTATTTGATGTGGAATTTTTCAGGAAGGCAGAATGATGTGCAGGGGACAGGGCCTAACGATATAAAGAATGGCAACTGGATCACNNATTGGGATTTATTTCCAGTTTAAAAACGACTATCGGCAAGGGTTTGTGGTTGCGTTCCTCTTCCTGATGACCGGCCTGGCCATCATCACCTATCTTAATCAGCAACCCTATGAACCCCGTGAACGTGATTATTCCTATGCAGGATCATGTTATGCGTTTTCTATCTGGATTGGGATCGGTGTTTTGTCCCTGATCGAACAGGCGAATAAAAAACTGAAATTAAAGGAACCCATTGCCATTGGTGTTGTTGCTGTTCTTGCAACATTGCTGGTGCCTGGCATCATGGCACAGCAGAATTGGGATGATCATGACCGTTCAGGGAAATATGCAACCCGCGACTTTGCCGGCGATTACACCAACTCCTGCGATAAAAACGCCATTCTCTTTACCAATGGCGATAACGACACCTTCCCGCTTTGGTACAGCCAGGAGGTAGAAGGAAAACGCACGGATGTAAGGATCGTAAACCTTGAACTGGCTTCCGGTTCCTGGTACATTGACCAGATGTTCAACAAAGCCTATGATTCCGACCCCTTACCTTTCTCCCTTTCACGGGAACAATACCAGCCGGGCTCCAATGATGAAATTTCCTATTACGATTTCGGGATCAAGGGAAACATCGAATTGTCCGACTTCATCGGGTTCCTTAAAAGCGACGATCCCCGCACTTTTATGACTACCCGGGACGGACAGAAAGTCAAGGTTTTCCCGACCCGGAACATTAAGCTTACCGTTGATAAGGAAGCATGCCTGAAATATGGAATTGTGCCTCCTTACTTCAAGGATAGAATGGTCGATTCGATCTGCTGGACTATCAAAAAAAATTGGCTGACAAAGAATGATATCATGATGCTGGATATTATTGCCACCAACAAATGGAAGCGCCCGATCTGTTTTTCAGCGCCCTCCAGTGTCAAAGATTATTTTAATGTCGACGAATTCTGCCTGGTTGAAGGCTGGGTATACAAATTCATGCCGGTAAAGGCCGACCCGGAGGATTACATCTCCACAATGGGTGGCGTTGATGCCTTGAATTCATACGACATCCTGATGCACAAATCGGCATGGGGAAATGTGAATGATCCTCATGTGTATATCGATCCTGAAACCCGGAATAATGCTTACCGGCCAAAAACCAACATCCTGCGCGTTGCACAGTCGCTGATCCATCTTGGGGAGAAAAAGAAAGCCATGGACCTTATGGATTTGTTCTTCAAGTATTTCCCCTATCAGAAATTTTCAGTAGATATGGATGATGCTATTTTTGCCAATCTCTATTATAAAGCAGGGGAAATAGAGAAAGCAAATAAAATGGTCGAAATGATGGCGAAGGTTTACAGTGACAACCTGGAATATTATTATTCGTTCACCGGGTGGTTTGCGGATCATTATAAAGATGATATCCAGAATTCCCTTGAGATGCTCCATAGCTTACAAATGCTGGCCACACAGAATAAACAGGATAAACTGGCAAAACAAATGGAAAGCATTTTCAACCGCGAAGCTGGTAAGTTTAAACAATAATGCTGTTCTGACACCTTAATATTCCAATGGATTCGTTCGATAGGGATCATTCAGAAAGAAAAAAGAGTGTCTCAATATTTTGAGACACCCCTTAGAAAAAAGTAATTCAGTAATTAAAAACTGAGTAACTAATCAGTCTCTTTTATA
>PLMO01000142.1 GCA_003142515.1 Bacteroidales bacterium | reverse complement strand
TGGTAGAACAATTCCTCCAGGCCATCCCTTCACGCTTTTCTTTTATCCATCTCCATCTCAATTCAATGAATAAGATCGATCATGGAAAATACACCGTCATTCCACGGTTGAATCATGAACTTGATCTCATCCCAAAATATGAAACAATTTTCAGCGGCTATAACCAAAACACACGACGGAACATACGAAAAGCGCTCGACCAGAACCTCAGTATCCACAGGAAAGTGGACCCAGATGAACTGATCACGCTTTTCAAGGCCAATTACGGCCGGAATGAGAGTTCTCTGAAGTTCCGGCATTACACCACGCTTCGTTTGCTGATGACTCATTGCCTGAAAGATACGTTCAGTATAATCCTGGGTGTTTACCTACCCGACCATACCCTTTGTGCAGGAGTATTTCTCCTTCGCGACCGGGACCGGGTCATTTATCATTTTGCAGCTTCGGATAAAAATGCACGTGATAATGGGGCCATGTTCCTGTTGATTGACATGTTTATAAAAGAGCACTCGGGACAACCGCTGATCCTCGATTTTGAGGGATCCGCTGATCCGAATGTAGCCCGTTTCTACAAGGGGTTTGGCGCAAAAGAGACCGGTTTCAACGAGATCCTCATCAATCGCTTGCCGGGAAAGTTCAAACGGATGGTTTATTTTATAAAGAGATTACGGTAATCCTTATTTTTGATACATTTGCATAAAATACCCCGTCCCCTATGGTGAATATTTTAAGCAATACAAATTCCCTCATCAACCAGTTTATTGCAGAGATAAGGGATGTAGAAGTACAAAAAGACAGTCTCCGGTTCCGGGGAAATCTGGAAAGGCTGGGAGAATTATTTGCATACGAGATCAGCAAAGAACTTGAATTTGAAACCAGGGAAGTAGTCACTTCGCTCGGCATTGCAATGGTCCCGGTGCTAAAAACATACCCGGTGCTGGCTGCGATTTTACGGGCTGGGCTTCCCTTTCACCAGGGTTTCCTCAACATGTTTGACAAGTCGGAAAATGCCTTTATTTCTGCTTACCGGAAATATCATAAGGACCATTCATTTACCATACAGGTAGAATATGCATCAGCATCGGATATTGAAGGGAAAACGCTGATCCTTTGTGATACCATGCTTGCAACCGGCGCTTCGGCTGTTATTACCTACAAGGAACTCATATCGCACGGCAAACCGAAACATACCCATATCGTATCCATCCTTGCCAGCCAGGAAGGATTGGATTACCTTAAGCGGAATCTTCCGCGTAAAAACATTTCCATTTGGGTCGGGACGATAGATGATGAGCTAACAGCCCAGGCATATATTGTTCCGGGTTTAGGGGACGCCGGCGACCTGGCATTTGGAAAGAAAATCTGAACCACTTCTCAGAATGAAAAATACCCTGATCACTGAAAATTTCAGGATTTCCCTGAATTCTATCCGTAGCCATCTCCTGAGGACCATCCTTACCATTCTCATCATCTCATTCGGGATCATGGCATTGGTAGGAATCCTGACGGCAACCGATTCCATCAAATATTCCCTCACAAAGAACTTTTCCATGATGGGTTCAAGCACCTTCACCATCCGAAACCGTTCCTTGCAGATTCATATGGGTGATCAATCGAATAAGCAAAAGTTATATGAAGCGATCAGTTATAAGCAGGCAATGGAATTCAAGGAAAAATTNNTTTTTCCCCGGTTATACATCCGTTTTTATTGGTGCCACCGGGATTGCAACGATCAAATACAAGTCCAATAAAACCAACCCGAATGTCAGGGTTATGGGTACCGATGAGAATTATATCTATACTTCAGGGGATGAGATCGAAAAAGGCAGGGCTTTTACCATGGATGAAGTGAACCATGGTTCCAGCGTTTGCATTGTAGGGTCGGAAGTCGTAAAAAATATCTTTAAGAACAAAGAGGATCCGATCGGCCAGGTCATTTCCATCGGTCCCGGAAAATACAGGGTGGTTGGCGTCTTGAAGGAGAAAGGATCCAGCATGGGGTTCAGTGGTGACCGGTCCTGCTATATTCCCCTTACCAACGTCAGGGCAAGGTTTTCACGGCCGAACATGTCGTTTTCCATCAATGTCATGGCGAAGAAGCAGGAGCAACTGGATGCCTGCGTTGGCGAAGCAACAGGCCTTTTCCGCACCATCCGCCAGGATCCCGCGGGTTCTGACAATACGTTTGAAATCACAAAGAGCGACAATATTGCCAAGATGCTCATCGAAAATATCAAATATGTAACTCTTGCAGCTACCATCATTGGCTTGATCACACTGGCTGGTGCCGCTATAGGATTGATGAACATCATGCTCGTTTCGGTGACCGAACGAACACGTGAGATTGGGATCAGGAAAGCGATCGGCGCCACCAAACGGGTGATCCGGAATCAATTCCTGGTTGAGGCAATCGTTATCGGGCAAATGGGTGGTTTATTGGGGATCTTCCTGGGCATTATGATCGGGAATGTGATCTCTTTGCTGATCGGGAGCGCATTTATCGTTCCCTGGGTATGGATCATTACCGGGGTGATCCTTTGTTTTATTGTAGCCTTGATCTCCGGAATTATCCCTGCACAAAAAGCGGCAAACCTGGATCCCATCGAGTCGCTCCGTTACGAATGATCATCTTCATGATATGAATTCTTCTGATGTCACTTCCTTATTACTGAAGGAATTTCCTTATGAACCTACACGTGGGCAGAAGACCGTTCTTGAAAAAATTGC
>PLMO01000102.1:1192-23038 GCA_003142515.1 Bacteroidales bacterium | reverse complement strand
AATTCAATGTGACGGGGTTCATCCATGTATTTTTCAAGGTAGATGGTGTCGTCGCCAAAGTAGGCCAGCGCCTGCCTGCTCGTTGATTCGAGCGCCTCCGCCAGTTCCTTTTCTTCATGAACGATCTGCATCCCTTTTCCACCACCTCCCGCAGCTGCCTTTAATAAGACCGGAAACCCGATCTTGCTTTTGGCTTTCAACAGCGTCTCCCGTTTCCCGGTC
Source organism: Bacteroidales bacterium (assembly GCA_003142515.1). GTDB lineage: Bacteria > Bacteroidota > Bacteroidia > Bacteroidales > FEN-979 > FEN-979. Next base: position 22,816 of record PLMO01000102.1, on the reverse strand, counting down.
AGGCCTTCTGTCACCGGAACACCTGCTTTCTTTACAAAGGCACGGGCTTCAATTTTATTTCCCATGGTTCGCATGACATTCGCCCGGGGGCCGATAAAGATGATCCCCGCTGCATCACAGGCATCAACGAAAAGCGGATTCTCTGCCAGGAATCCGTAACCCGGGTGAATGGCATTGCATCCCGTTTCCATTGCAACAGCTAAAATCTTTGCAATATTCAGGTAGGTTTCACTAAGTTCCACTTCGCCGATGCACCTTGCTTCATCCGCTTCCTGGACATGAAGGGAAAGGCGGTCAGCATCCGCATAAACGGCAACGGTGGCGATACCCATTTTCCTTGCGGTACGGATGATACGGACAGCGATCTCACCACGGTTGGCAATCAGTATTTTTGTAATCTTCGTCATTCGGTCAGTTTAGTGTATCCAATTCGGTTTTCGTTTTTCAAGAAAAGCATTCATGCCTTCCTGGCCTTCTTCTGAAGCCCGGATATCAGCGATCATCCTTGCAGTAAAATCATATGCTTCCTCCATTGTAAGATGATTGCAGACCTCGTGGATGAGCGTCTTGCATTGGTTCATGGCATTCGGGCCGCTGGTGCGAAGATTTGCAATGGTTTCGGCTACGGTTTCTTCGATCAGTTCCGGGGGCACTGATTTATTCACCAGCCGGAATGTTTCTGCTTCCTTCCCTTTGATCCTGCGCCCTGTGAGCATAAGCTCCCGTGCGCCATATTCGCCGATCCGCTTGATCACATAAGGGGAAATACAAGCGGGTATGATCCCTATCTTGACTTCGCTTAATGAGAAAACAGCAGTGTCGGTACAATAGGCCAGGTCACAGGCCGAGAGAAGCCCGTTTGCTCCACCAAGAACCACACCATGTGCCACGGCAATCGTTGGCTTCGGGCAGGTATAAATGGTCTCAAAACATTTTGAAAGAAGGAGGCTCTCCTGGTAATTCTGTTCATAGCTGTTGCTGGAAACCGCCTTCATCCATTGCAGGTCAACACCGGCGCAGAATGATTTCCCCTTTCCGCGCAGCACGACACACAGGATTTCCGGTTTATCAACATCTTCAAAGATTTCGATCAGCTCCTTTAACATGGTTTCGTTAAAGGCATTATGGATCTCAGGCCGGTTCAGGACAATGGTTAAGATCCCATGATCCAGGTCAGCTTCCAGGGTTTCAAATTTTCTCATAGGGTTACATTCTGAATACTCCGTATGTTGTTTTTTCATATTTCCGGTTTTGGGAAATAGCAATAGACAGTCCCAGGATCTTCCGGGTATCTGTCGGATCAATGATGCCGTCGTCCCATAACCTTGCAGTACTGTAATAAGCAGACCCCTCATCCTCGTATTTTTTCAGGATGTTCTGAAGCATTTTATCGCGTTCTTCCGAAGATAAGGTTTTACCCTGTGCATGCAGTTGGTCTTCCTTCACGGTAATCAGGACATTTGCTGCCTGTTCGCCTCCCATCACGGATATTTTTGAATTCGGGTACATAAACAAAAACCGCGGCTCATAGGCTCTTCCGGCCATGGCATAGTTCCCGGCGCCAAACGACCCTCCGAAGATGACCGTGAACTTGGGAACATCGGCATTGGCAACTGCATGCACGAACTTTGCACCATCGCGGGCAATTCCTCCGCGTTCGTATTCCTTTCCGACGATAAATCCTGTGATGTTCTGAAGGAACAGGATAGGAATGTTACGGTTGGTGCAGAGTTGCACAAAATGAGCTCCTTTCAGGGCAGTTTCCCCGAACAATACGCCATTGTTGGCAAGAATTCCTACCGGGTAGCCCATGATATGCGCAAAACCGGTGACCAGGGTATGGGCATACCGTTCCTTGAATTCATGGAATTTGCTGCCATCCACGATGCGTGCAAGGATCTCCCGAGAATCCACCGGTTTCTTCAGGTCAATCGGGAGGATACCGTAAAGTTCTTCCGGGTCATACCAGGGTTCTTCCGTAGGGATGGTTTCCAGCGGCTGATAGTCGTGGCGTTGTATGGTTTCAAAGATGTTTCTGCAGATCTGGATAGCATGGACATCATTTTCTGCCAGGTGGTCGGCAACGCCGGAGATCGATGTATGGACATCGGCACCGCCCAGTTCTTCTGCGGTGACTTCCTCTCCGGTAGCTGCCTTCACCAGTGGCGGGCCTCCGATAAAAATGGTTCCCTGGTTCCTAACGATGATCGTTTCATCGCTCATAGCGGGAACATAAGCGCCCCCTGCCGTACAGGATCCCATGACCACGGCAATCTGGGGGATCCCTTTGGCCGATAACCTTGCCTGGTTGAAGAAGAATCGACCAAAATCGTATTTGTCGGGAAAAACATTTGCCTGCTCCGGTAAAAAAACACCGCCTGAATCCACAAGATACACGCAGGGAAGATGGTTTTCCATTGCAATTTCCTGCGCCCTAACATGCTTTTTAATGGTTTCCTTAACATAGGTTCCTCCCTTAACCGTAGCATCGTTGGCGATAATCATGGTTTCCTTTCCATGGATCACCCCGATCCCGGTCACGATCCCCGCAGAAGGAAATTCGTTGTTGTAAAGGTCATAAGCTGCCAGGGTCGACAATTCAATGAATGGCGTATTCTTATCCACCAGGAGATCGATCCGTTCCCGGGCCAGCAGTTTGCCCCGCTCCTTGTGTCTTGCCACTGACTGCGGAGGCCCACCCTGCCTGACTTTCGACAGGGTCTCTTTGAACTTCCCAAGGATCGAAAGGTAATCATCCCTGTTTCTGAGGAATTCAGCACCTTTAATGTTTATCTTGCTTTCCAGTCTGAACATATGTTTGGTCGATAGATGAGAAAAAAGCGATTCATCCGGAATCAACCGGTACACAAAACCGGCAGGAGTAATTCATTCAGCAGCAAAGCTTCTTTGTCAGCTGCAGCAAAGTAGTAATAGTCATCAGAGGGAGTGGACATCACTGAGATCAGGTCAGCGCCGGCAGAACCGGCATAGAGAAGTGTTTGTTTTGCATATCCCTGAGCGAAAACTTCCTGTTCCTCTTTGACCCTTTTCATGCGGACCCCATTCGATTCAAAAGAGGTTTTCGCATCTTCGATATTTTTCAGCAATTGTTCGGGCCATTCATAACCCGGTTTATTGATGGAATAAAGATGCACTTCCGTATCAAACAGTGCGGTAAAGAACAGGACCGAATCAATCTGTTTATGAAAATCCAGGTGGCTGCTGACTGGCATTACGATTATGCGGAAGTTCTCAATGAGCGGGGAATCCTTCTGGACGACCAGGACAGGCGTATGAATCCTGCTGACTAATTTCAGGATGCTTGAACCCATGAAATGTTGTATGATTCCATGCACGCCATGCGTTCCGATCACCATCAGGTCAAAACAATGATCGCAGGTGACCTGCGGAATCACCTCGAAGATAGAACCTTCCCTGAGAAGGATCTCACATTCCTTACCCGTCAGTTCTTTGACACGGTTAGCTTCATTTTTTAATTGTTTCTCCGCATCTTCCCTTGAGGGTGATTTTTCATTGAGGACATGTAAAAGGGAAACAGAGGTACCGGCTTTTTTTGCGATGGTCGCTGCCTGATTAACGGCTTTTGATGCCACATCGGTAAGGTCGGTTGGGACGAGAACGGACTTTTTCATGCAACTGTTTTATCATGGATGAGAAACAAAAATAATACAAATTGTCAAAGAATGGTTATCGGCTGAATATTAAAGTCGTTGCAACTTTTTTTCTTTTATTTCGGATTAAATACATTTCATGAATTTTTGGTATTGATTTCAATAATATATCGATGAAATGTTGCATTATTAAATATTTATGAGTATGTTTGTATTAACTTATTAACCGGGATTCGGTCTATCTGAAAACACCGGTAGAATTTAACATCAACCAAAAAAATCCTTATTATGAAAAAGATGAATTTACGCTATGGTTGGCAGCCCGATCTTCCCGACCACAGGGACTTTAGTTATGCAGCTACCCGGGCTGCTATTCGTAAATTACCCGTCCGGATTGACCTCCGGGCAAGCTGTCCGCCGGTTTATGACCAGGGTNNGTTCATGCCGTCACGCCTTTTTATCTATTACAATGAAAGGACCATCGAGCATTGCATCGGCAGCGATAATGGAGCACAGATCAGGGACGGCATTAAATCGGTGAACAAACAGGGCGTTTGCCCGGAAAGTATGTGGCAATACGACATCAAAGCATTTGCAAAACAGCCGGGTGCCAAATGTTATTCAGAGGCGCTTAAACACCAGGTCCTTTCCTATCAGCGCGTGGTGAGGGATGTCAACTCAATGAAGGGTTGCCTTGCCGAAGGGTATCCGTTCGTTCTTGGGTTTACCGTGTATGATGCTTTTGAAAGTGCCACCGTTGCAAAGACCGGCAAACTGGATATGCCAAAGAAGAACGAAGGTGTGCAAGGCGGTCATGCCGTCGTCGCCGTTGGCTATGATGATATAAAAAAACGTTTTATTGTCCGCAACAGCTGGGGTACCGGATGGGGTTTGAAAGGCTATTTTACCATGCCTTATCAGTACCTGGAAGAAGAGAATCTTTCGGATGACTTCTGGACAATCCGGCTTGTAGAAGAAGCCAAAACTGCCCGGAAAAAGTAAGAAAGAAAAATCATTCAACTTGGAATAGCAGGTAGTCCATCAATAGGGGTAAGTCTTCTTTGCTGATCCCGTTTTTCAGCAGGTAAGGGATATCTTCCTCGAAGGCCGACTGGAATAAATTCGTTGCAAAAAGCAGGTCGGTTTTGCTTCTCTTATATAGCGACAGCGCTTCTTTCCTTTTATTCAGGCAGAGCTGGACATGTCCGGCATTCATCAGATCAAACGGTCCCGGGGATTCGGATCCCGACAAGATCTTCTGGTACAATTCTTCGGCATGGTCGAGTTTTCCGAGAACAAACTGACAGTATGCAATCGGGCGGAGTACTTTAAGGTTTCCCGGCTGGAAATAAAGAACTTTTGAATAACTGTTCAGTGATTCTTCGAAATTTTTCAGACTCAGATGGCATTGGCCGATCTGCGCCTGGATAGCGAGGTCGTCGGGCTGGATCAGTGCATATCCTTCAAAATATTTCAGGGCATTAGTATAATCCTTCACTTTCATAGAACACCAGCCGAGTTTCTTCAGGATCCAAAGGCGGTCGCTGTCGAACAATTCTGCTTTTTTATAAAATTCAATGGCTTCGGGGAATTTTCCCATTTTCTGGAATGAATATCCGATCTTCTCATAATATTCACTTTTAGGCCCTTCTTTTTCAACCAGGTATTTATTCATCTCNNGTCTTGTAGAAATAGAGTTCCGTGAACCGGATCTTTTTCTGGAAGATGTCATAAAACTCGTTATGAAAGGGATAGAGTTTGAAGAACCTGTAAAGATCCTGGATATATTGGATAAAGATCGCATTTGATGCTGCTGACGGACTCAGGATCTCCTCTTCAGAAGCCATTTCCTTCATCTGCTCAAGCTCGGCTTCGAAATAGGTCATGATCATCGATCGCTGTTGCGGCGGAACTGCATTAAAATTCAGTGCAAAAGAATACTTATCGGAATTACAGAGATAAAAGGCCCTTCCGAGGCCTTCCAGCAATCGGCTGAAAATTTTTTCTTCGTCACTCACGTTGTTTTTCAGGTCTGCATGATCGGCATAGAAAGGGACAAACCAGTTACTCATCCTTGTAAAGAAGTCAAACCGTTTCAACTGGGAAAAGGTGCTCAGGAAAACATCACCTCCCTCCATCTGCATCCGGGTGAATTTTTCGATCCGTTCAAAAAGTCCGGGAACCTCATCGATCATTTCTTTCCAGTCAGGGTTTTTTCCTTCAAGGTCTTCTTCCCCAAAGATTTTATCCAACTGAAGTTTATCCTCAAATTTCGGCATCATTTTCTTCATGTCAGGAAGTACTTCATCTTCAAATGCCTTTACGATGGATTCTGTTTCCTGCGCCATGAGCAATTGCAATAGCAATGCTTCCATGTCCTGTTGAATTCCTTCATCCTGGCTCAGCTCATCAAGCCTAACCATGATCTCCGGGTAAAAACTGATCCGCCTGTCGTACCAGATCAATACAAGTCCAAGGCCCGTGAGTGCACGCTGATAAACTTCCATCTCATGCTCACTGATGAAATCCATCAGCAAGATGATTTTCCGGGGATCAAAGAAATCGAGCAGGCTGAGAGTCAGCGCAGAAACGACTATGCATTTTTCGTGGTTCTCAAAAATCGTTGAATGTGCGATGGGACGGATCTTGTCTACGGAAGTGTCTTTCATTTTATGGGTCAGCCAGATCAGGCGGAAAATACTATCAATAGGTTTGGCTTCGGATGAAGATGTTCCCGTTTCCTTTAACATCGTTTGCAGGTTTTTTTCAGACAGGAATTCTTCCAGCCGGTCGGAAACTGCTTGCGGATCATCTCCAAGCAGACGTATCATCACGGCTTTTTCCATATTTTTATGGGGATAGTCTTTTGCCGTTAAGGTATCCCTGGCCTCATCCGCCAGCGAAAGAACAGAAGCTGAGATCTTCTTCAGGATCCCTTTCCGGTCGGGGTCTTTCGCTCCTTCAAACGCATAATTCAGGAGGCTCTGGTAGTTTTCAGTAATGTTTTCCAGGTCGAAGAAAAAATCTGACCGGTTTACATTCCGGAGCAATGCCCCCAGGGCATCGAGAGCAGCTTTGATCCGTCCCTCGTAAATATCCTGGCATACCTTCTTGTACCTTCTCTCAATTTCAGTTTTCTCCATACAAATATTGCATTAACATCCTTTAGGTTTTAAGATTAGCCGCAGGGAAGTGTCATAGGTCACATAGTTCCAGAACCAATTGATCAGGATCAGGAAGCGGTTCCGGATGCCAACGATGGACATCAGGTGTACGAACATCCATACCAGCCAGGCAAAGGTTCCGTAAAACCGGGCATTGGGCAGTTCCACAATGGCCAGGTTCCGGCCGACAGTGGCCATTGTGCCTTTATCTTTATAGAAAAAAGGAATTTCTTCCTTCTGAAGACGTGTCCTTACCAGGTTCTTTGCCAGGAGACTTGCCTGCTGGATTGCAACCGGGGCTACCTGCGGGTGACCATTGGGGAAACGTTGTTCTTCCATCAATGCCACATCTCCCAATGCAAAAATATTTGAATATCCTTGTACCTGGTTAAAACGGTCAACTATAATGCGGTTGTTTTTTCCGTAGGAAATATCCCGCAGTCCTTCAATTCTGGCCCCGGTAATACCTGCAGTCCAGATGACCAGGTTCGTCCGGATCTTTTTTCCATCGGAGGTTTCTATATTTTTTCCGTCGAAATTCCTGACCCGGGTATTCAATATTACGGTTACACCCAGGCGTTCTAGAAATTCTTTGGCCTTCTCTGCCGACCGTTCCGAAAGGGTCCGGAGTAGTCGGTTCATCCCTTCTATCAGGTAGATATGGATCTTTTCTTTGTTCAATTCCGGGTAATCCTTCCCGAGCACATATTTCCGCATATCCGCTAGTGCTCCCGAAACTTCAACTCCAGTGGGACCTCCGCCCACCACAACCAGGTTCAGGAATCCTTCCTGGTCTTCCTCTGTTGTAACAGCCAGCGCATTCTCGAAATTCTGCAGAAGGGTATTCCGCAGATCGAGGGCTTCGGAAACAGATTTCATGGGTTTGGAAAGGGACTCCATGTTTTTCATTCCGAAAAAGAAATTCGAAACGCCCTGGGTAAGTACAAGGTAGTCATACTTAATAATCCCCAAGGTAGTCCAGAGTTGGTGTTTATCTGTATCAATATTCGTCACTTCCGCAATCCGGATGTAATAATCTTTATAATGCTGAAAGATCTTCCTCAAGGGAAAAGAGATCGCACTGGGCTCAAGCCCTGCCGTGGCAACCTGGTAAAAAAGTGGCTGAAACTGGTGATAATTACGTTTATCAACGATTACTACCTGGTACCCTGAATGCCTGAGCTTCCGGGCCAGTTTCAGGCCGGCAAATCCGCAACCCACGATCACTACTCTTTTCTTTTCCGATGCCGGTATATTGATCATAATTTATTTTAAAAAAGAATCTGTATCAAGGCAAAAGCCGTACCAATATATTCTGCATGACATATTTACAGTTCGGCAAGGAAATATCCGCACCGGCTTCAAACACATCAGCGCAAATGTGTACTTTTGGATATCCAAAATCCCACGGCTTTGCCCAGACTTAGAATCCTGAACCTGCTACTTCTCTTCCTGTTTTGGTCTTCGGCTTTGGTTGCCCAGAAAAGCACCTGCTCGTTTTCTTTTCCTGTTCATTTTACTTTTGGATATATGGAAAAGGACTCCTCTTTTTCGGGAATTTCCAATGAAATGATTGCTGTGATCGCCGAGGATGCGATAAAAAACCCCCATAGGATTTCTTTTACCCTGAATACAGATATGCAGATCCGGATCGTAACCCCGGAAGGCCGGAATCCTATAGTCGGGATCTCCTTCGGACCGCAGAAACTTAGTGGGAACATCCGTTTCCGGAAATTTTCCATGGCCTCTGTGATGATACCTGACCGGGTTGGTTTTGGCTGCCGTTTCGAAAAAAAAGACAACGCTTCCTTCTTCGATTTACCGGAAATTACCGACCTTAGATTTAACGGAAATGACAGTACACTCCTGCAATGTCAGGTCCCTTATATTTCATGTGATTCAGATACGGTGGTGGTGCATCGCCTTCGTTTTTATTTTGATGAAGATGCCCTTGCACGGTTTAAGGAACGGGTGACCCTGATCAATGATTATTATGCTTCAGATGCAATACTGGATTCCCTGGAGAAAGTAGTCCGGGAAGTTGACCTTGGAGCGATAAACCGATATCCTGGCTACTTTATCATACTGGAAGAACTGAATAAGGTCCTGGTAATTTTACAAGAGAAAAATTTTTTACAACACCTTGAACTGGATTCACTGGATCCAGTAGGATTCCAGGAGAAATATATGCGCCTTTCGCGTTTTTCGTTCAGCGCAACGATGACCTTCCGGGAGAACGTGAAAACACCCGGAATCCCGAATTCCGCTTTTTCCCCGGATTCGCTGATCCGGCAGTTTCTTGACGGCATGTGTAGCTATATCCGCTGGTCGATGCTGGTTACCGAACGCAACAGCGGGATCTATCATGAATTCCTGGAAAGATATTTCCGTTTGAATGCTTTTGGGGATGACCATGAAGTGATCCGGAACCTTGTTGGTAAGATGTTCCCTGGCCGGGATATAGATTCAGCCCTGGTAATGATCTCTGCGAAAATCAACAAAGCATATCATGACCGGGCAGATGAACTGATGAAGAACCAGCAATATGCCGAAGCAGTTGAATTACTTGGAAATGCACATAATTTCAGTGAGGTAAATCCTTATCTTAAAGGAAGTATCAACGACCGGGAGATCATTACGAAAGCGGCCAATGGCATTTATAATTCCTATCTCGGTGTGGCCGATGGCGCCATCCGGTATGGGAAACAGGAGATGGCCCGTTCTTACATGATACAGGCGCAAAACTACCGGAAGGAACATGCCGCATTTGTCACTTCCGATTCTTTATTTAATAAGGTTTTTGGCGAAGTGGTTGCAGAAACCCTTTCACGGTGCGATACGCTGTTTACCTCTTCACGGTATCCTGAAGCACTCGAATGTTACCGAGATTTTGAAAAGGGGTTTGATTCCCTCACGCTTTCTTTGATCCAGCGGGGACTTGAACCAAAAATTCAGTTTTGCAGGTATAAAATTTTGATCAGGGAGGGAGAGAAAAACCTGGCAAAGATTGATAAGCCTGAGGCAGGGCGAATTTTTTTTCTTGCCAGGCAACTTTCAGAAGACGAAAATTTTTCTCCCGATTCTTTGCTTGATTCACTTTGCAATGTCATCTATCCCTTTTATCTGATTCACTTGCTTAATTCAGGAGAATACAGGATATGGACAAACAGACTGGAGTTGGCCCGCAGGTTTGCCGATTCCATCGCCTTTATCCAGCGAACTACCGGAGTGGAAAATTCCCGGGAACTATCGGATGCACTTGCAGGATTCAGGAGGAAAGTGGAAGAGAGGATTTGCTGGAATGCAAATGAAGCGGTGGAAGTCTTTCTCCTGCGTGCACAACGTGAAAGGGAATTAAAGGATTTCATCGTGGCAGCTTCCCTGACAGATTCGGCTGTTTCGTTCATCCGGCAAAATCCGGATTGCCTGATCCCTTTTACAGGCATGAAAGATACCACCGACAAATACCAGGAAGCCCTGGAATTTCAGCGAAGGCTGAACCAGGTTGAAGTTTGTGTCACTATCGGCCGTTTTAAAGACGCTGTCACAGATTACCTTGAGCTGGAGGGCTACAACAGGGCCCATGATATCGGGCGATTCGGGTTTCCCATTCTTCCGATGTTCGACTACATAAGAAACCAGTCTATTCAGGAACTCACCCTGCAGGCATTTTTATATTTCGAGGGAAAACCTGACCCGGAGCAGGCATACCGTTATTTGAAATTGTTGAGATTGCAGGATTATCCGAGGAAGGATGCGAGGCCATTTTTAGAAGGACTCGGAAAAGAATATGCCCGTAAAGATTTTCGCGATCAACCGGATAAGGAACCTGTCGATTTGGTCAGGAGTTATACCGGAAGGGATCCATGGATGAAAAGGTTCAGGTTTGCCTATTATTCGGAAGCTCAGCATTTACGGCATAAACCCGGTTTAAGATATTTGTTCAGGAAGTTTTTTCCCTGATAATAATTCAAACCCCCATTAGTATTAACGCTTTCACAATCCGTAAAAGGATACAGTGAAAAATAGTGAAAAGAAGGATGATTCCAGGTTACTGTATGATCAGCTTACCCGTTTCCGAATGATCTCCGGCATCGAATTTATAAAGGTACATCCCCGGAGAAACCTTCTGCCCGTTATGATCCAGTCCGTTCCAGGTAATTGTATGTGTACCGTCAGCGACCTTCCCGTCAAACAAACCGGCAACCGGTCTGCCATATAGATCCGACACTGTGATCCTTATCTGAAGCGGGGTGTTGAGGGTGAACTGAATCGTAAAACCGCCTGAGGATGGATTTGGATAAACAATGGAGTATCTCCCGTTTTTCTGGGTCGTAATTGAAGGTTCGTCAATGCCTGTAAATTGAGGCTTGGGTAATTTCACGGTTGTATAAATGTGATATTCCCCGGGTAGCAGGCTTACCTGGTCGGTGAGATTAGCCACATTCAGGGTGTCGCCGCTAAAGAAATCGTACCATGGACCGGTTTGGCTGAAACCCGGAGTAATTGTGCCCTGGTAAACGTCAAAATTTCCAACAACCACTACATTCATGGCTGAACTGGCAATATTGATGTGTTTCAGCGGCCCGGTCAGCGAAACGGAATAATTGGTGCTGCGGAAGGCATCATTATTTATTTTCAGGTCGATAAGGCTTGCGCAGGTATTGAACAGGTATCTACGTTGCCACTGGTCATAATAGTCCCAGCGTGGCGGTTTGTCCGATAACCTGCAATCGGAAGTCATGCAGGGATAATTGATAGAGTAATCATACCCGAGTTCGCCAAATTCCCAGAGCATCTTTGGGCCCGGAATGGTATAGAAAAATGCTGCTGCCATGCCATTCCGCTTTAGTGATTGTGTGGTATCCCTGACTTTATATTGCGAATTGGAATTGTTTCCTGAATGGATATTGTTGTACATCAGCCGTTCTTCGTCATGGCTTTCCATATAACCTACCAGGTGCGGATCGGTCCAGCCCCTTTGTTTATAAGATATCCACGAAAAATCAGACATACTGCCAGTGTTCCAGCCCTCGGTCGCCTCATTATAATTATAATTCAGGTTTCCCCAAAGGAGCATATTGTTGGAACTTAATTCTGTCTCTTCTGAATTATCAGCAAAATGTTCGAGGATCACGTAAGCATTTGGGTTGGCCGAATGAACCACATTGGCGTAATTCTTCAGGATTGCAATGCGGCCTGTATCATACGCGGCCCAGAGTGTCATATTGTCGGGATAGGAGTTTGTTTGAGTGAAACCTTTCGACATGTCGAAGCGGTAGCCGTCAACATGGAATTCCTGGATCCAGTAACGGATCACTCTTTCACAATAGGACTTTGTGTCAGGACTTTCATGATTAAAATCATATCCCACATTATAAGGATGTTTCGGGATGGGGTTAAACCACGGGTTATCTGCTGCCGGCCGGCTGTTTGCTCCATCCCAATAAAGCCTGACCAATGGCGACTGCTCAAACTGGTGGTTCAGGACGATGTCGAGGATCACTGCCAATCCCTTTGCATGAGCGGCTTCAACAAATTGTTTCAACCCGTTCTTTGTCCCATAATATTTGTCGGGGGCAAATTCAAAATCCGGGTTATATCCCCAGCTGTCATTGCCTTCAAACTCCATGACGGGCATCAGCTCGATGGCATTTATTCCAAGTCTTTTAAAGTAATCCAACGTATCGATCAGTGTGGGATAATCATGTTTGGCAATAAAGTCACGGATCAGCAACTCATAAATAACCAGGTCGGTGGGTGCAGGAGGCATAAATGTTGTGGAAGACCAGAAATAGGGAACCTGTGCGGTTTGCAGGTAAGATGCAATGTCTGTTGTTTTGTCGGTGGGATAAGGAAGGAGTCCGGGATAAGTTGTCTGGCTGATGTACTGATCATTGGGATCACTGATTTTATCCGCATAGGGATCTGCGATCCGGAGGGTTCCATCAACAATATACTGGAAAATATATTCTTTCCGGGGTATCAGGTTATTCACCTGGATCCAGAAATGCGTTCCGTCCGGCGTCCGGTTCATATAATATTGCGAATCTATGCTCCAGTTGGTGAAATCACCGATCGTAAAACAATGATCTTTGTCGGGGGCATATAAGGAAAGTACCACTGTGGTGGAATCGGTATAGTTGATCCCGTCAATGGTTCCTGTAGGCAACGCTGCGATGGGAGATGCAGGGATAACCTCGTAAAAGAAGGAATCTGCTTTGGATGCCGTATCATTTTTCGCCACCAGTTTTACCCATTGCTTTGTCCAGTATTGTCCGAAATTATTAGCGAGCAATGTGTCCGTTAAAATAGTGCCTGCCACAATCTTTACTTGGACATTGTTAACATACATCTTAATGGTATCGGCAAGGGGGCTTGTAGCGCTAACCGGTATCGTATCATTGAGCCTTGGGTAAAGCGCTTTATCTGTGGGTTCCTGAATGGTAATGCTGGTAGTAGAGGGGTAAACATTGGTAAAGATATCTCCTCCGTTGGCTTCCCTGCCAACTATTGATCCATCCGAATTCCGGAAGACAAAAGCCAGTTTAAGGATCTGTTCTGATGAAGGTACGCCATACCATGATCGGATATCCGGTTTCATTTTGATCTGGTAGAGGTTGTTCCCGAGCGGAGTCATCAGGGCTTTTGGGAGGTTCTGGGTCCAACTGGCGATCACGTACCTCCAATCGGATGGTGAAGTACTGAGGTTGGTGATCACGCCGGTATGTGCATAGATTGGAGGAGGAACATTTTTAAGGGCACCGTTTCCTTTTGTTGCGTCGTAGATCACTGTTACTGAATCATTATCTGTCGGGTAAACCGGAACTGTAACGACGGTTTGGGCGGATAAGATGCCGGAAAGGGAAAAAAAGGCCAGCATCTGAAGCAGCCGGAGTTTTTTTGATTTCATATCAATATTTTTAGGAAAAACAAAGTTACGAAAAAAAAACCCGGCTGGCCGGCCGGGTTGAAAAAACAGGAATTAATGCTAATTCTTTATGAATTTCACAGTGGTGAAAGTGTGGTCCGGCTTCGAGAATTTAACGAAATAGATACCCCTGCCGAGACTGGATGCATCGTAGGTGATCCTCCCGGGAGTCCGGGTTTCAAGAACGCCGACACTTTGTCCAAGAATAGAGAAGATTTCAATTTGCTGAATGTTATCCATGTTAGTGAAGGTGATCTGGCTGGTCACAGGGTTCGGATAAATTCCGGGCTTAATTCCGGCAAGTTCCCCAATCCCGACACTGACGATCAATCCGGTCCAGGTCCTGACCGGTCTCCCGATGAGTGAATCACCTGTTCCTTGTGCGACGGGAGTGACTTCAAAGGCGATATACTTATGATAATCGGTCGTGTCAAGCACATAGTTGATAGCTGAATCGGAGGCAGTAAGCAGTTCTGGGGTTACCTGTGTCAGTGAATCTGCACGGTACCATTTATAAATTGAATTGCCTTCCGGCTTGGAATTAACATCCTCATAGATATAGGAACCGGTGAGGGTTTGGCCAACAAAATACTCACCCTGGATGTAAAGGTCATAAGCCCAGGGAGGGGTGAGGATCCCGGGGTTCTCGTCGTCATACCAGACATCCACCAGGTTTTGAAATCCCCCCGTCGTGTCATGAAGAAAATAAGTGCGTAATGGACCTCCGTTCAGGTATTCCGACGTGTTCCAGTCCCCGTTGATCCGGAATTTAAAATCAAGAGGAATAACTGAACTGATCAGGCTTCGCGGGATATTAAGTGTCAGCTGGTAAGTGCTGTCATGATTGATGTCAAATAACACATCATAGTCACCCCAGTTGTTCATCGAACCTGCCATATCAAGGTAATCCTTCAAAGGCCGCGGATCAAAATGATGTGCAATGATCTGGTAATACATGTGGCATTTAAAGCTCATGGGAACCGTCGTTGTATCAAAATCGTTATACAGGTATTTAACGATCATGGAATGGCCGGGCACACGAAACATGCGATTCCCGCCATTGGGAAATTCCATATGGTTTGTATCCCTGTTGATCCTGAACCGGAACTCCTGCACCGTTAATGAATCCAAAGATAGGGCAATCTGGTAAACCAGGGTGGTATCCATTTTTTGAAGGGTCGCTGAACCAACCCAGTTATTAAAAGTCCCGGGCATATCAATGGAATCGGTCGCCGGGTTGAATCTTCCTTTTGCGGCCCATTGTGACAGATCGACCTGGAAAAGGATCTGGCCGGAATCAGGAACGAGCGGTGCGTTAATCCCTTTTATAATACTGCCGGATGAGAATTCCGGAATGCGGGCTGAACTTTTTTCCGGCATTTGTGAAATAACAATACCTGGAAGAAGGAGTGAGAAAACAAGTGAAAAGAATGACATACAAAATCGCTTCATGATCATGGAATTGAGAAATGCAAAGATAAAAAAAACACCAACAAATATAACGCCGCTCCGGCAGTGAATATTACATGGGATAAATTCAGTATTGGTGTGGATCTTTCCTTTGTCATCAGCGGATCAGAGGTTTTTTTTCTAAAAATTATGAATTTTTTTTTGGATGAAAGTATTGCTATTTGCTTTTTTTAATTATTTTTACTGTTTAATAATTAACATAATTTTAATTTTAAATTAATTTTACATTAACAAAGTTTCAAAAAATTGAATCTACAAGTCAATTAATAGATGTTTAACTTTTTAAATTCAAGATTATGAAGAAACGGATACTATGGTTACGTTATCTGTTCATTTTCCTTGCATTTGCTTCCGCTTCGGTTGCGTATGCTCAGGAAATCACAGTGACAGGCAAAGTGAAAGATGCCGCTGATGGAAGTTCAATTCCGGGTGCCGCAGTTGTAGTGAAAACTACTACAATCGGGACCGTAACGGATATTGACGGAAAGTACACCATCAAGGTTCAGCCCGGAGCAATCCTGGTGTTTTCTTACATGGGGTACCAAACGCAGGAAGTTCCTGTGGCAGGGCAGCAGGTGATCAACATTTCACTTGCAGCTTCAGTAACAAGCCTCAATGAGGTAGTGGTAATCGGATACGGCACGGTGAAAAAGCAAGATGCTACCGGCTCTGTCTCCGCAATCGACAGCAAAGATTTTAACCAGGGAGCTATTTCCTCACCCCAGCAATTGGTTATCGGGAAAATTGCAGGTGTCCAGGTTACGACACTGGGCGGCGCTCCCGGCGGTGATGCTGTGATCCGTATCAGGGGAGGAGCCTCCATCAATGCATCCAACGATCCTTTGGTGGTTATCGATGGGGTTCCCATTGATAATTCAGCAACATCCGGTGCGCGTGGTTCCCTTTCGATGATCAATCCTGACGATATCGAAACCTATACCGTTCTCAAGGATGCTTCTGCTACTGCTATTTATGGTTCCAGGGCTTCCAACGGGGTTATCATCATTACAACGAAAAAAGGTAAAGCCACCACTGGCGGAACCAAAAAATTCGTTCATGAATATTCCGGGAATATTTCCATTTATACCGTACCTAAAACCGTAAGTGTTCTCAACGGGGACGAATTTCGTGCATTGGTAAAGCAGAAATACCCCTCAGATACAGGATTACTTGGAACCGCAAACACCGACTGGCAAAAACAAATTTTCAGGACCGGCATTAGCACCGACCATAACTTTTCTTTCTATGGCGGCCTGAAAAATCTTCCCTACCGTGTTTCTTTGGGTTATATGTACCAGGACGGAATTCTGAAGACCGATAACATGAAAAGGACTTCTATTGGTGTTAACCTGAACCCTTCCTTCTTTGATGATCACCTGAAGATCAATGTGAATGCTAAATACATGGCGATTGAAAACAGGTTTGCAGACCAGGGCGCCATTGGTGATGCCATCGCTTTTGATCCTACCCAACCGGTCAATGATCCGAAAAATACGAGCGGATACTGGATGTGGGCACAGGCCAACGGAACTCCTGTCACCCAGGCAACAACCAATCCTGCTGCGTTGTTAGACCTGAAACAGGATAAGGCAAAGGTGAACCGGTTCCTCGGGAATNNAAGAGTAAATTTGATGTCATGGCCGGTTATTCCTGGCAGCACTTTTATGTTGAGAACGGTAATATTAATAATAACGTTCCTCATGATTCTGCCCACATTAATAACATTCTTCACAAAGAACAATATTACCTTGTTTCATTTTACGGACGTTTGAATTATACCCTGATGAACAGGTACCTGCTTACCTTCACTCTCCGCGATGATGGTTCTTCTAAATTTTCTAAAGATACTCGTTGGGGCTTATTCCCCTCTGCAGCATTGGCCTGGAAAATAAATGATGAAGCCTTCCTCCGGGATTCAAAGGCTGTTTCCCAGTTAAAACTCAGGGTAGGCTGGGGAGAGACCGGACAACAGGATATTACCAGCAACTGGTATCCCTACCTTCCTTTGTATACGCTCAGCGATAGATATACGATGTACCAGTTTGGAAATGTCTGGTATTATACATTTCGTCCCGAAGGATACGATTCCAAGATCAAATGGGAGACAACAGCTACCACGAATGTCGGGATTGACTTTGGATTCTTAAAAGACAGGATTACCGGTTCATTGGAATATTATTTTAAGAAGACAACCGACCTGCTGAATTATATTCCCGTTCCTGCCGGAACAAACCTGTCGAATTATATCTGGACAAACATCGGCGATATGCAGAACAGCGGGGTGGAATTCAGTTTAGATTTGAAACCGGTGGTGACGCACGATTGGAACTGGGATTTCGGTTTCAACGTTGCCACTAATAAAAATAAAATCACCAAACTTACTGCAGTCGATGATCCCAATTACCCGGGCGTTCTGGTTGGCGGTATCAGCGGAGGTGTTGGCAATACCGTCCAGGTTCAAAGCGTTGGGTACCCCATGAATTCATTCTATGTATACCAACAGGTTTACGATGCCAACGGAAACCCGATAGAAGGTTTGTATGTTGACCGCAACCACGACGGGAAGATCACGGATGCAGACCGGTATCGTTACAAGAGCGCCAACCCGGATGCTACCTTTGGCGTTTTCACAACGCTGAAATACAAACAATGGACTTTGTCTACTGCCGGTCATGCTTCAGTTGGGAACTATATGTATGACAATATAGCTGCAAACAGAGGTGTTTACAACAATCTCTACCGCCCAGAAGGCCCATACCTGGGCAACGTCACCACATCGGTCTATGATGTGAATTTCACCAACCAGCAATACCTCTCCGATTATTATGTGAAGAACGCTTCGTTCTTCAAACTCGACTACCTCACACTCAGCTATAGTTTCGGAAACGTGATCAAGAACACTACGGATCTGCGTCTTTCATTCACCGTGAATAATGTATTCACTATAACGAAATACAAGGGAGTTGATCCTGAAATTAATTTAGGCTCTTCAGTGGGTATCGACAACAACGTTTATCCACGATCACGGGTGTTTGTTTTGGGTGTAAATCTTTTATTTTAACTCTTAAAATCTGAAAAAAATGAAACGAATATTCAAGATAACATTCATGATAACGGCAATTGCGCTGTTTCTTGCATCCTGTGTCAAGGACTTGGATAAATTGCCGATTGATCCAAATGTATTTACCTCGGCAAATGTTTACAACAATCCTGCAGCCTATAAGCAAGTACTTGCCAAGTGTTATGCAGGTCTGTCGGTTTCCGGTCAGCAAGGCCCTTCAGGGAATCCGGATATCAGCGGAATCGATGAAGGATTTGGCGAGTATATCCGGGGTTATTGGTATCACCAGGAATTAACTACCGATGAAGCAGTCATTGGCTGGAATGACCAGACCGTTAAAAACTTCCATTCACAAGCCTGGGGATCCAGCGATGTATTCATCGCTGCGATGTATTACAGGATCTTCTACCAGATCTCCCTGTGTAACGAATTCATCAGGGAGTCTACAGATGCTAAACTCGACAGCCGTGGAATCACGGGTAACGACAAGAGCAATGTACAATACTACCGTGCCGAGGCTCGTTTCCTGCGTGCACTGAGTTATTATCATGCACTGGATCTTTTCGCCAATGTTCCATTTGTTACAGAGAATGACAAGGTGGAAAAATTCTTCCCGCCCCAGATCAAACGTGCGGATCTTTTTATTTACATCGAAAACGAATTAAAGGCAATTGAACCTCTAATGATGGGTGCAAAAGCCAATGAATATGGCCGTGCCGATAAAGCCTGCGTATGGACTTTACTTGCAAAACTTTATCTCAATGCTGCAGTATATACCGGAACGGACAGGTCAACCGATTGTATCACTTACTGCAAGAATGTTATTGATGCAGGGTATACCCTTGAACCGGTTTACCAGAACCTCTTCCTGGCAGATAATAATCTCAGCAATGAGATCATCTTCCCGGTTGAATTCGACGGATTGAGAACGCAGACCTGGGGCGGAACCACCTTCATTGCCGAAGCTGCTATTGGCGGAAGTATGGTACCTGCCGATTACGGCTTTTCCGGCGGTTGGGGCGGTACACGGGTAACCAAGGCTTTTGTACAAAAATTCTATCCTGACATTAAAAAAGCCCCATGGTCATCTCCAATTCCTCCTAAAAACACCAGATCTTATCCCGTTCTGTATGTTCCTGGCTCTTACCAGACCCCGGTCTGGGATCCGACCAACACAACTACGGTCGTGGCTTCTGTAGCCAGTGATGGTAAATATGAGGGATACCTCGAATTGCCGGCTGGAGCAGAATTTAAATTTTGTCCTGCTCCCAATTGGGACCATAGCTGGGGAGGCGCAAACGGAATACTGGATCCGAATGGTGCAAACATTTCTGTAACTGATGCCGGTTATTACAAGATCAATGTCGATACCGTTGCACTGACTTACACCCTCGTAAATACCACATGGGCTGTCATTGGCGATGCAACACCAGGCGGATGGAGTACGGATTCACCCATGACCTACGATCCTACAACCGGCTTATGGAAGGTTGTTGTGGACTTGACTGTAGGTGGACTCAAATTCCGTGCAAACAGTGCATGGGACATCAACTATGGTGATAAACTTCCTGCTGACGGAATCCTGGATGCCGGCGGTGATAATATTGTAATTCCTGTTGCCGGGTCTTTTACGATTACCATGAAACTGGGATATCCCGATTATACCTATTCCATTGTTACCTATACTCCTCCTCCTCCTCCAAGTGTTGATAGTCGGGCCATGTTCTGGACGGCAGGACAATCGCTCGATATCAATGATATCACATCCTTTACCGATGGTTATGCTGTCACAAAGTGGAAAAACGTTACCAGTACCGGTGCACAAGGATCAAGCCTTAGTTATGCTGACATCGATTTCCCGATGTTCCGTCTGGCCGATGTTTACCTTATGTATGCCGAAGCAGTTTTAAGAGGCGGAGGCGGAGGCGATTTAAATACTGCGCTGACATTTGTGAATGACTTGAGAACACGGGCTTATGGCGATGCCAGTGGTAACATTACAGCAGACAAACTTGACCTGGCTTTTATTCTCGATGAAAGAGCCCGTGAGTTGTATTGGGAAGGCTACCGGAGAACCGACCTCATCCGTTTCGGCCAGTTCACTAATGGCACTTATCTATGGGCCTGGAAGGGTAATGTAAAAGATGGTATTACAACACTGCCTATGTACAATATCTTCCCGATTCCGGCTGCCGATGTCTCTGCCAATCCGAAGCTGGTTCAAAATCCTGGGTATTAATCTATATAAAATCAAGATAATATGAAAAAACTATCAATAATCATTTTCCTAATAGGTTTGGTGGGCCTGTTTTCGTGTAAAAAAGACGAAACCAAAGCTGTCATCCAGTCTCCCTCCGCGTCGGTCCTCAATATGGCCGGAGGTGATACGATCGCCCTCAAGAAGACCAATGCAGATACGCTGATCACCTATACCTGGTCCGCTGCGAGTTTCGGTCTTACTCTTGTTACAACTTACACCCTCCAAATGGACAAACAAGGCAATAATTTTAAAGATCCTCTTGCTGTTGGAACGGTGACAAGTGCAACATCATTTGCTATCCTAACCAGTGCCCTGAACAACAAGTTGCTTGGCATGGAGTTTAACCCTGATCTGAATCCATCCTCACCTATAGCTCTTGAATTCAGGGTTATGGCTTCCGTCAGCCCCAATGCGAATCCAGCTTATTCGCCTGTTGTTAGCAAGGTTATGATCCCTTATTACGTCAAGATCGTTTATCCATTTTTATTTGTTCCCGGAGCATACAATGGCTGGAATGCGGGAGATTCAATTACCGTAATTTATTCGGCTAAATCGAACAACATATATGATGGATATATCTTCTTTGATTCAATTGGGACGGGAAGCAATGCTGGATACAAATATTCCCTGGATCCGCAATGGACGACCAACTATGGGGATAATGGAGCAGATGGAACACTTGAAGTGAATGGGGCAAACATTGTTCCTGTAGGTGCAGGTTATTACCACCTTACTGCGGATCTTAATACCTTAACCCACACCTATCTAAGAACAGCCTGGAGTGTCATTGGAGATGCAACACCGGGCGGATGGAATACCGATACAGATATGGCTTACGATTCCATCGCAAGAACATGGAGCGTAACCCTGGCCCTCACCGCCGCCAATATTAAATTCCGCGCTAACCACTCATGGGATTTGAATTATGGTGATACCGGTGCAGATGGTTCACTGGATTTCAATGGAGATAACATTGCTGTTCCTGTTGCAGGAAACTACACTGTTACATTGAATCTTAGCGGAGCAATTTTCAGGTACAAGCTGCAAAAGAATTGATCTTTTCTTTACTGCAGGAGAGGCTGTTTCATACTATTGAGGCAGCCTCT
>PLMO01000102.1:0-1117 GCA_003142515.1 Bacteroidales bacterium | reverse complement strand
CTTAAAAAAGAATAGACGTATTTGTCTTGATCCGAAGCTACTTTGATCATCTCTCCTCCGGCAGAGCCGTTCGCTAAAGCCGGATTCTCTTTTTTCAATTTGTCCAGTTCAGTATAAAAGCCAGCCAGCGGGAAGTTATCCCAATCAATCATATCTTTATCAAAAAATTTCAAACTCCGGTTAAAGGCCGATTCCTGTCCNNNCGGTAAGCATCGGCCGGATATTTGGCCGATTCCTTGGCCAGGATTGTATCCAGCATATCTGCGGTTTTCTTCCCTTTAGCGATTTCATTCATCAGGTGATATACATCCCAGGAATAGGTCATGTCAAATGCCGTATCATGCATTTCCGGCGTTTCCCATTCTGCGAGCATGAACACATGCTTTACCGCTTTGATCCTCGGAACTGCTTCATTCCAGAAACGAATGGGTATCATCCCTGCAACATCGCAGCGGAAGCCATCAATATCAGCTTCTTTAACCCAATAGATTAACGCATTGGTCATATATTCCCGCAATTCTTTTTTATCATAATTGAGGTCGGCAACATCTGTCCAGTCAGGAACCGGAGCGATGATCTTGCCCGTTGAATCATGTGTGTACCAATCGGGGTGCTCCGTGATCAGGTTGTTATCCCAGGATGTATGATTGGCAACCCAGTCGATGATAACATGCATCCCCAGTTCATGCACCTTCTTTACCAGCGCCTTGAGATCATCCTTTGTACCGTATTCCGGATTTATCGCAAGATAATCTTTTACGGCATAATAGCTCCCGAGTGTACCTTTTCTGTTTTTAATCCCGATCGGATTGACAGGCATCAACCAGAGAATATCTACTCCCATGGCTTTCAGGCGTGAAAGATGCTTCTCAAAGGCTTTGAAAGTGCCTTCCGGCGTATACTGCCGTATATTCACTTCGTAAATTACCGCATTCTTCGCCCATTCAGGGTGAACGATGCCTTTGTTGGCTGTTTCCTTGCTGGAACCTGTACATGACCAAATCACAATCCCTGCTGCTAAAAGCACGATAACAGCAAGGATCTTTGGTAAATGCTGAATGACGTCTATTTTGTTCATAAAGTTTATAAAGTTTCTTAGTACATGACAATTTTTTAA
>PLMO01000058.1 GCA_003142515.1 Bacteroidales bacterium | reverse complement strand
GGCGATATCACGATTATTGCCTCTTATGCCATGATGGATTTTGAAGAGGCGAAAAAATTCAAACCCCGGCTCGTGTTTCCTGACAAGAAAAACCGGCTTACCAAGGGTAAAAAACGCAACTAATGGCATTTTTCAACGCTGAATCCACCTCTTTCAGGAGCAAATTCCTCACATTTTTCAAGTTTGTTTTTTTCCTGGGATTGGGAATCCTTATCATTTGGTTATCGATACGGAACCTGACCCTTTCAGAAAAGGATGAAATCATCCATTCTTTCCGGACTGCCAATTATAACTGGGTTTTTCTTGCAATCATCCTGGGCATTTTAAGCCATGTGCTCCGTTCGTTACGGTGGATGATCTTTTTGGAGCCCATGGGATATCATCCTTCCTTTAAAAATACTTTTTATGCCGTCATGATCGGTTATTTTGCCAACATGGCTTTTCCAAGGCTCGGCGAGGTGACCCGTTGCGGGATCCTCGCAAAATACGAGAAGATCCCATTCAACAAATCCTTCGGAACAGTCGTCACCGAAAGGGCATTGGACCTGATCATTTTCTTCCTGTTGTTCCTTTTGACCATTTTTACCCAGATCGGCACGCTGCGCGATTATCTCAATAACCACGTTTACCCGGGACTTCAGGGGAAATTTATTGATCCTTTTTCAAATCCCCTTTTCCTTACCGCAATTGCAGGTTTTCTTGCATTTGTTATCCTTCTTTTTATTATTCTTAGGAAAAAAATAAAAAACAGCAAATTTTATCATAAAATCATATCGCTGATCCATGGCTTCTGGGAAGGATTTAAATCCCTCAGCCAGATCCGGCAGCCGGTTCTATTCGTTTTTTATTCCATAGCCATCTGGTTTCTTTATTTCCTGATGGTCTACGTTTGTTTCTTCTGCTTCACTTCAACAAGTACACTGGACCCGGGAGCCGGTTTATCTTCCCTTGTTCTTGGCACTATTGGAATTATGATCACACCGGGAGGGATCGGACTCTATCCGGCTATTATCCAGGAAACTTTATTGCTTTACGGACTTTCACGTGCCACTGGACTGGCCCTGGGCTGGATTTCGTGGACCGCGCAAACTGCCATGATCTTCATTGTCGGAGGTTTGTCTCTGATCCTGTTGTCTTTTAATCACGGGTTTGAATCCGAGGGTAAAGCCGGGGACCAAAATTCCAATTTAGAGCAGAAAGATACTGACCCTCCGACTTCGTCGGGATTGTTCGACTAACAAATTTTTCATCACTCTGTTCTAAAAATTTGAATCTCACAAATAAAAAACCAGATGAAAAAGATTGAATTCATTTCTTCCAAGATCCTTGACCGGGAGCAGCTCAGAAGGGCCTGTGCATTATGGAATTTTAAAGAGATGAAAGTGATTTTCACGAACGGTTGTTTTGATATCCTCCATCTCGGACATATTGAATATCTGGCAAAAGCTGCAAATTTAGGAGATGTACTGGTGATCGGGATAAATTCCGACCTCTCGGTTCACAGGATCAAAGGCGACAGCCGACCTATCAACGATGAACATTCCCGTTCGATGGTCATTGCTTCCCTGAAATTTGTCACGGCTGTAGTTCTTTTCGATGAAGAAACGCCATATGAACTGATCAAAACCATTCAGCCCGATATTCTTGTGAAAGGCAGAGACTATAAAATCAAAGAGATTGTCGGGCATGACATTGTGCTGGCACGAGGCGGAAAGGTCAAGACCATTGAACTTACACCGGGCTACAGTACTACCGAAATCGAACAAAAAATACTGAAACTTCATCAATAATTTATCCTTATATTACCGCCATGGCAAAAACTAAGACCACATTTTTCTGCCAGAATTGCGGAGCCCAATCCTCCAAATGGATTGGGAAGTGCCCTTCCTGTGGTGAATGGAATACTTATGTCGAAGAAGTTATCCAACGCGAAGAAAAAGCGAATAAGTGGCAATCCATGGGTTCGGGCGGAAGGGATCGGAAACCACAACCCGTTGCAGAAATCTCCTTTGATACCGATCAGCGGATCCATACGCACGATGTTGAACTCAACCGGGTCCTCGGAGGCGGATTGGTACCGGGATCTGTCGTTCTGATCGGAGGAGAGCCGGGAATCGGTAAATCGACACTGATGCTTCAGGTCGCCCTGAATTGCAAAGGGATAAAAGTGCTTTATATCAGCGGGGAAGAAAGTGAACAGCAAATCCGCATGCGGGCAGAACGCATCGGGATCAAAAATACCGATTGCTATATCCTCACGGAAACCTCAACACAGATAATCTTTCAGCACATAGAAGAACTCCGTCCCGGCATGGTGATCATCGATTCCATTCAAACCCTTCATACCGACAGCATTGATTCTTCTGCCGGAAGCATCTCTCAGATCAAGGAAACCGCAGCAGAAATGCAACGGTTTTCCAAAATCACCAATACCCCGGTTTTCCTGATCGGGCATATCACCAAAGACGGGAGTCTTGCCGGCCCAAAGATCCTTGAACACATGGTGGATACGGTTTTGAATTTTGAAGGGGACCGGAATTATGGCTATCGTATCCTGAGGGCAGCAAAAAACCGGTTTGGATCCACTTCCGAGTTGGGAATTTATGAAATGCAGGACACCGGGCTGAGGGAAGTTTCAAACCCGTCGGAGATCCTTTTATCCCAGCGCGATGAAGATGTAAGCGGAATTACGATTGCAGCCACTATCGAAGGGTTACGGCCCATGCTGATCGAAACCCAGGCGTTGGTCAGTTCTGCAGCCTATGGAACACCACAACGATCGTCCACCGGTTTTGATACAAAACGACTGAACATGTTGCTGGCAGTTCTTGAAAAAAGAAGCGGGTTCCGGCTGGCATCCAAAGACGTCTTCCTTAACATTGCCGGCGGTATTAAAGTGGATGATCCGGCCATTGACCTTGCCGTTGTCGCAGCAGTTCTCTCATCTAATGAAGATCTGCCCGTTGACTCGAAGACCTGTTTCGCTGCAGAAGTCGGCTTGTCGGGTGAAATTCGCGCCATTAACCGCGTTGACCAACGGATCTCAGAGGCAGAAAAACTGGGTTTTGAACGGATCTTTATCTCCAAATACAACCTCAAGGGCATTGATCCGAAGCGGTTTCCCATCCGCATTATTCCCATAAAAAAGATCACCGATCTTTATTCTCATCTATTCAGCTGACCATGAGACACCGCTTTCTTACCGACCATTCAGAGATGGAAGAGATCATCCGCAAATGCCAGGTATGTCATATTGCAATGGTTGATCCTGACGGACGCCCCTATCTTCTTCCATTTAATTTCGGGTACGAGAAAGACATTCTTTATTTTCATTCGGCGAGGATGGGAAAAAAGATGGGGATCTTAATCAATAATCCTCATGTTTGTGTGGAGTTCAGTACTGATTATCTTCTGCGGTTTCAAAGTGAGAAGGTCGGGTGCAGCTATACCATGAAATACCGCAGCGTTCTTGCTTACGGGAAAGTGGAATTCATCGAAGATCCGCAACAAAAGACCCGGATCATGAACATCGTCATGAAAAATTATGTTTCCGGCGAATTCATTTATAATCCGCCCTCGATGAATGAAATTTATTGCTGGATCGTCAAAATCGATAAACTCGAAGGGAAGATCAACGGGTACTAAAAACAAGCCCCGATCGTATGCATTCCTTTATCTTGCTCTTGAAATGTACGTTCAGATCACGTCTATGACACCCATGGCATCCCGGATATCCGGGACTCCAAAGATAAGTGAGACTTAACCAGGATATCCGGGATTAGTTTCCTGATGAAACTGCTTTCCTTGATTCACTCATGAATGCCACGAATGTCTTGGTCACAATATCGAATTGTTCCGTTGTAAAATTTACGGTATTTTCAATTTCATGTTTCTGGCACAATTCGATAAAATGATTAAATCCTGCTACCGGTATGGTTCCTTTGGATACCGAAAGGATCACTCCCTGAAGAATCGGAATATTTCTTTTCAGGATTTGTTTTGCAAGGTTATAAGTAAATGTTAACCCGGCAGGAAAAAAAATCACATCTGCAAATTGCATCAGAAGATCGATATTTTTATCCGCATCCTTGGTCTTTTCCATCTCAGCTGTAATGGACTTCATCTGATAATAGGTGATCTCGGTGTACCTCGGGATTGCCCGGTTGAGAAGCTGGACGGTAAGGAACCTCATGATATTATAAAGTTCGATCATCTCCTCAGGGTTGACTTCGCGAACGGTATAACCGGCGAATTTCCGGTGAATCACAAATCCTTCGCCTTCAAGAATTCTCAATGCCTCCCTTACGGGAATATGGCTTGCCTGGTATTTTTCGGCAATCTCCCGCTCAATGATCTTATCACTTGAATTCAGCCGGCCATAGTTGATAGCCTCACGCAGGGAATCTGCAATTTTGTTTGATGTGGTGGATTCTTTTTTCTTTTTCATGTTTAAATATTTAGTTGTGTATCTAATGTTAAGGTTTGTAATTACTGATTATCGCAACAAAGCCCTTTGTCATTTGTTCAAATTCGTCGACCCAGATCTCGATGGCTTTTTTCGTATCCTTCTTTTGACAAAGTTCCATGAATTGACGCTGGAACCGGGTCGGGATTTTACCTTTATAGATCTTCTCAACCATTCCCTGGATAATGGGTATGTTTCGGTTCAGGATTTGCATTGCCAGCTCCAGGGAATATCTTAATCCGGCTGGAGCATATGCCGTTTCAGCAAATTCGATCAATAAAGCAACCGTCTTATCGGTATCTTTGGTTTTATCCATTTCCTCGATCAGGGTCCGGAAACGGTGATAGGTCAACTCAGTGTAACGGGGAATCCCCCTGGAAAGAAGCTGCCCGGAGAGGTATTTAATAATATCATACAATTCGACCATCTCTTCCGGATTGATCTGACGTACACTATACCCAGAAAACTTTCTGTGAATGATAAAACCTTCCCCCTCAAGGATCCTTAGAGCCTCCCTGACAGGAATATTGCTGGCATGAAACCGTTCAGCAATTTTTCGCTCAATAATCGCTTCCCCCGCAGTGATCTTTCCGTAATTTATATCCTGCTTCAGGGTTTCTGCTATCTTATTGGTGATGGTTATCGTTTTTTTCTCTTTTGTTGCCATGATTTTTTAATATTAAATAAACTATTGAAGACAATGGATATCATTGGTCTTCAATTAACTAACTTAAATAAATTTAATCCTTACAACGTAGCTATCGGTATACAAAATTACGTTAACAAAGTTAATATATTATATGAATAAAATAATTATTTTTTTTTGATGAAATTCAAAATTATTCTCATAAAGATACCTTTTAACCGGACATAACAAAATTTCCCAAAGTTAGGTATTGATTTTTCGGATAGGATAACGCATCAAAATGTATTTTTGTATAAGAGTCTGTTAATAATTCAAGACAAAAAAACATATTGGAAGCCATTAATCATCTTGCTTATCACGGTCTTGTGACCTGGAATCAGTTCTGGTTAGTCAAAAATGTAAGCACATAATTGGAAAAATCATAAGGGAACTGATATATCGCTCCATGGCCGCCTCCTTCGATCTGTACTAGTGAAGCCCCGGGAATCAATACAGCCATTATCAGTCCGTTAGGAGGGGGAGTTAGCACATCCTCCATCCCTGATAATAAAAGTGTACGTTTCCCAAGGCTTTTCAGTCGGCCTGAGGTACCGCCTCCCTGGGTAAACCAGAGTTGCATGGCAGTATACTGCCGTTGTTTGGATGTCTCGATCTGGGGTTCGGTAATTGTCGGGAAATACTTCAGAGCATCAGGCCTGACAAGCCATTCAGGTGGGAATAAAACTGTGAGATACTCCTTAAAACTGACATCCTGTTTCTTTAGGATGGAATCAGCCCAGGGCAATGGCGGAATAGCAAGGGTGTCGCCGCAATCGGAAGCAAAAAGAACAACCTTATTCACGAGGGCCGGGTAATCCAGGGCAAACTCCTGGGTGACATAGGTGCCCATTGACCAGCCCATGGCATGGGCTTTCTGGATTTTGAGTGCCTGTAAGAGTCGGCTTGCATCTCTTGCAAAAAGCTTAATTGTGAATGTCGTATCGTTGATAATGGTCGACAAGCCCATCCCGCGATTATCGTAAATGATCACCTGATATGTCTTCGCCAGACTTTGCAGCAGTGCCAAGGGCCACATATCCATAGTGCCGCTATAGCCCATGGTCAATAGCAGAGGGTAACCGCTCCCAATGGTGCGGTAAGCGATGTTCACGTCACCGGTATTGGCATACTGTACCGGACTGAGTTCGAGAGGTTGGTACTCGGTGGTCTTTTTTTTGCAGGAAGCCATCAGGATTAAAGCCAACAGAATACCTGCTAAGATGTAATTAATACTTTTCATATTGATGATGTTTGCTTGAGTTGGCTGAACTTGCTTGATTATAAAATAATTATCAATATTACGAAAAAATATCTATGTTGTCAAATTTCCTTTTTTATGATCATTGATCAACATGCACTATCTTTAAAACCTCAATAAATATGTAAGGAAAGATTTCATCATATGGATAGCAGGGATTTTTTACCTTTGAATTTATAATTTCGCATCAGGATTGAAATCCGACAGGATTTACAATGGGTTGACCGAATAAGAGGGACAGTATCAGGAATGTAATTTTTATTCAAGGAAAAATAATGTTTTGCAGGGTTCTCTTGGTAGTTTCTTTTTTCTTATCCTTTCTTCCTGGTAAAAGCCAGGACCAAACACTGGATTATTTCCTTCAGGAGGGAATAAATAACAGTCCCCTGATCAGGGACCTGAATGGACAGATCTGGTCGAACAGGATCGACAGCCTGCTCATCAAGGCCATGAATCAACCCAGGGTGGAATTCAGGGGATATGCTTTTTATGCGCCTATTGTCAACCATTTCGGGTATAGTGAAATTCTAACAAACATCGCGAACCTGACCACGGTGATGAGTGTTTCTCAACAGATCTTTAACAAAAAAACAGTGGATGCAAACCTGTTGAAAGCCGACATTCAGAAACTATCGTTGGCAAACACGGTTCGTCTTACCGAGAACAGCCTGAAAAAGGTGATCACCGATGCATATCTTGATGCTTATTCCACTTATTCCGAAATCTCTGTCAACCTTGAACTCCTTACCTTCGCGAAGGAGCAGGGAAAGATCCTGAAATCACTTACGGAAAACGGTATCTACAAGCAAACCGATTACCTTTCCTTCACGATCGACATGCAAGGGCAGGAACTCCAGGTGCGGGAGCTGAATCTCCAATTCCGGAAACAAATATCGGATCTTTATATCCTTTGCGGGATAAGGGATACAGGTGTATTTTCGCCTGTCAAACCCGAATTGGAAAACCGTTCCATTTCCAAAACGGAGGCATTGCCCATGTTTACGCGCTTCTTTATTGACAGCCTCCGGATCACCAATGAAAATATCCTTACCGATCGAAATTATAAACCTGCCGTCCGCTGGTTTTCGGATGCAGGGCTGATCAACAATGAACCCAGCGTTATTTACCAGAATTTTGGTCTGAGCTTCGGATTGAATTTTACGTTACCGGTATATGATGGTAACCAACGCAAACTGAACCACCAGAAGCTTAAAAGTGAAGAAGACATCCGGACCGGTTATGCCGTGGCTTTCAAACAGCAATATTATCAGCAATTGCAGCAATGGTTGGATGAACTGGATCAGACCCGTGCATTGCTTCCTGCCGTCAGGTCTCAAGTCAGGAATATGGAGCTGCTTGTGAACCAGGAGAAGGAATTAGTCAGCAAAGGAAACGGATCCATCACCGATTACCTGATCGCAGTGAAAAATTACCTGTCGGTGCGTAAAAGCCTCACCCAGTATGAGGTCAAGCTCCTGCAGATCCAGAATGAAATCAATTATTGGAAGTAGTAATCAATAATGAAGAATGAAAAATGAGTAAGTGATGAAAAATGAACTATGAAAATAAGACGATTTAGAATGTTCGCATTGTTACCTTTTCTTTTCCTGGCCGGTTGTGGAAGCAGGCAGGAAAACGGGGAGAAAGAAATCCAGGCAAAAGTGCCGGTAACGGTTGAGAACATTCATACAGCCGATGTTGCAGATTACCTGGAACTGAATGCCACCTCCTCATTTCTGGTAAAATCGATAATAAAATCACCCACTGCCGGGTATGTCGAAGAGATTACGGTAACCCAGGGAGATAAGGTGATGAAGAACCAGGTATTGTTCAAACTCCGGACAAAAGAGTCAACCGCATTGAAAAACGATTCCCTGAATCCCTATTCTTTTTCAGGGTTGATCACGCTGAAAGCCAACATGGACGGTATTATCCTTTCTGTGGATCACCCCAGGGGAGATTACATCCAGGAAGGTGACCAGCTGGCAATGATTGCCGTTCCTTCAAGTTTCGTTTATATCCTCGACGTTCCTTATGAATCCGTTTCTTTTATCAAATTATTTTCTTCCTGTGAGATTTCATTGCCTGACGGGCATACACTGAACGGGAGAATATTTTCACGATTGCCATCCATAACCTCCGGTTCACAAACCCAGCGATACATCATCCATCCGGTTGAAACGCAAAATATGCCGGAAAACCTGATCGCGAAAATCCGGATCTTGAAGCGTATCATTCCAAAAGCGGTCCTGTTAAATAAATCCTGTATCCTTGCCGATGAAGTGATGCAACATTTCTGGGTGATGAAATTAGTCAGCGATTCTGTTGCAGTAAAAATCCCGGTGACCACAGGGTTAAGCAACGGAAATGATATCGAGATCTTGTCACCGGTTTTTTCTCCTTCCGATCTGTTCCTCTCATCAGGAAACTATGGATTGGGAGATACCGTGAAAGTTACCGTCACGAAGAAAATGATATCCAGATAATCTCCAGATCTTATGCCGGAAAACCATTATTACCGGATCTTTCACAAACCTATTCTTTTCATTGTCCTGATGGCATTGCTGGTGGGACTTTACTCCTACCATCGGATGCAAACCTCTCTTTTCCCCGATGTGGTGTTCCCAAAGATAACGGTGATTGCAGA
This sequence comes from Bacteroidales bacterium, assembly GCA_003142515.1. Classification (GTDB taxonomy): domain Bacteria; phylum Bacteroidota; class Bacteroidia; order Bacteroidales; family FEN-979; genus FEN-979. Next base: position 5,364 of record PLMO01000058.1, on the reverse strand, counting down.
TAACGGTGAGCAGCCGGTGGATAAGATGATGATCACGGTGACAAAACCGCTCGAGATTGCGATCAAGAGGGTAAACGGGATTCAGATGGTGAGGAGCAGCACCAACCGCGGCAGCTGTACGATCGAAGCATTTTTTACCTGGAACATTGATATACAGGATACGAAAACCCAACTTGAATCACGTATTGCAGAGATCAAGAACCAGCTTCCATCCACAGTAAATATTGTAGTGGAAGCAATGGGCCAAAGCATATACCCGGTCGTCGGATATACTGTGGAAAGCAATACGGTCGGCCAGGTTGAATTGAAGAAGAATGCACTATATATGGTTCGGCCACAATTTTCGATGGTGCCCGGTGTTTCCAACGTGATCGTAAGGGGTGGACGGATCAAGGAATTTGTGATTGCACCGCATTCCCGGCAAATGGTCGCACTCGGGATCACTCCCCAGCAAATTATGACTGCATTGGGTAATACCAATTTTGTGGAGTCGAACGGACTTTTATCGGATTATCACCGGTTGTATCTTTCCCTCACCGATTCGAGGATAAAAACCATAGAAGAGCTGAAAAATGTCGTTATCAGGAATGACGGGCACCGGGTCATCCTTTTATCCGATATTGCCGGGATCGACCTTGAGGAACAACAGGAATTCATCCGGATCAATGCCAATGGCCATGATGCCGTCATTATCGACCTGGTCAAACAAAAAGGGGTCAATCTGATCGATTTTGCAAATGAGGTAAAACTGAAAGCAAAAGAGATCCAACAGCAACTTCCTCAGGGAGTGTATCTCAAACCCTACTATGACCAATCTGTATTTGTTTCAAATTCCATTAACAGCGTCCTGGAATGTATTTATGAAGGTCTCATTCTCGCTATTCTGGTTGTGATTTTGTTTCTCCGTTCGTTCCGGGCCAGCATGAGTGTTATCCTTATCATCCCGGTAACGCTGACCCTGACATTTTCGGCGCTTTACCTGTTTGGTATCACTCTGAACATTATGTCGCTCGGGGCCATCGCCGCATCGATCGGGCTTGTCATCGATGATGCCATCGTTGTGATAGAGCAGATCCATCGCATCCATGAGGAACAACCGGATAAAGACAAACATGCGGTTGTTAAGGAAGCCATTCATGGGATTTTCCCTGCCATGGTCGGTTCATCGCTGAGTACCATCGTTATTTTCTTTCCTTTCGTTCTGATGAGCGGAGTTGCTGGTAGTTTTTTCAAGGAACTTTCACTGACGATGGAGATCACCCTGGTTTGTTCTTTTTTTTCTACCTGGCTCGGGTTGCCGGCTCTTCACCTGTTGTTCGGTTACAAGCCCCACCGGAAATATTCGTTCCTGACCCGAAAAGCCGTTTCTCAAGACAAACCAAGGCTATCATGGTTGATCTGGTTTTTTGACAAACCTGTTTATGCCATCATTTTTATGCTGGCGCTTATGATTTCATCAGCTTTCCTGATCAATCAACTGAAAACTGGGTTTCTTCCGGTTCTCGATGAAGGTACGATTGTATTGGATTATTTATCGCCTCCCGGAACTTCTTTAGACGCATCCGATGCTATTCTACGGGAGGTTGATACGGTGGTGATGAAACATCCCGATGTTTCGACCTACATGCGACGTACCGGGATTAATATGGCTTCAAGCATCAGCATGGCATCCGGCGTGATCCCGCCAAATGAAGGCGATTACCTCATTCAGCTAAAAAAGGGTACCCGCAAGAAAACAGAAGAGGTCATATCGGAATTACGGCAGCAGGTGGCATCAAAGGAACCTGCGCTGAATATTGAATTCGGGCAGCGTATTGCCGATCTGCTCGGCGACCTGATCGGAAGGCCTCAACCGGTTGAGATCAAGATCTTTGGCGACGATCTTTCTCAGTTACGGTTGCTGGCATATAAGACCAAGGCACTGTTGAACAAGATCCCTGGAGTAGCAGATGTTCAAAGCGGCATCATCATTGACGGCCCCACAATCACCATCGTTCCGGATCCCTCCAAACTGGCGCAATTCAACCTTTCTCCTGCCGACTTTCAAACGCAGATCAAAGCTTGCAATGAAGGTGTGGAAGTTGGCCAGGTGCAGGAAGGCGAACAGATGATCCGCATTCTGATGCGTTTTACCAATTTTAAGGATAATAGCCTTGACCGGATCAAAAAGCAATTGATCTTTGCACCTGACGGGATTTCCCGGCCGCTTGAATATTTTGCCAATGTTGAATTATCTGCCGGTGACCCGGACATCACCCGGGAAGACCTGAAATCAAATGTGGTGATTACCGCGCGCTTAGATAATAGGGACCTGGGAAGTGCGATCTCAGAAATAAAAGCCGTGATCGGGAAGAACCTTCCTCTTCCACCGGGGTCGTATATCGTTTTTGGAGGGACCTATGCTGAACAGCAGTCTTCATTCAGAGAATTGCTGATGATCCTGATCTCGGCGATATTGCTGGTCTTTGCGGTATTGTTGTTCCTGTTCAGGAACCTGAAGATCACCTTCCTGGTCATCTTCATTTCCATTATCGGGATTGGAGGCAGTATCTGGGCATTATTCCTTTCAGGGATCCAGCTGAATGTTGCCAGCTATACCGGAATTATCATGATCGTTGGGATCATCGCGGAAAATGCTATTTTTACCGTCAACCAGTTTTTAACCACCTTAAAGAAATCCGGAAATATTGACCTCTCGATCCGGTACGCTATTTCCTTGCGGATCCGTCCGAATTTAATGACGGCTATCGGCGCTATCCTTGCGCTTTCTCCCCTGGCGCTGGGCATTGGCATCGGGGCCCAAATGCAGCAACCGCTTGCCATCGCTGTGATCGGAGGATTTATTGTCGCCATGCCCCTGCTATTGTTTGTATTCCCTGCTTTTTTAAGGTTGTTGTATAAAAAATCCCTGAAAAATATTAGTATCTCAGAATAATTTGTATTTTTACTTAACCTTCTTATTATTTATATATAAAATTATACATATGAAACAATTTTCACTATTGCTCATATTTTTTTTGCTGATGTCCTCGTTTTCATTTTCCCAGAAAACNNACCAAAACGGCGCCTAACGTAAAATTTACTGAACCACAGTCGGTCGGAACTTTTTTAATTGGTTATTCCAGGTCCCTTAACAGAGTAATTTCAATGGGAATTATGTTCGGATACCAGAATTTCCATTATACAGGAAAAGGGCGTCTTACATTAAACGGAAATGATTCTGTAATTTCTTTAATCGCCGATGACAGGCTGGTCACAGGTATCGCAAGAGTTACATTCTGCTACCTTAACAGGCCTTTTATCCGCATGTATTCCGGGATCGGGATCGGGCTCACCATTGATTTCGGAAGAGTAACCGTTAATGGAGAACCTACTTCTGAGCGTAAGTTGTGGCCGGGAGGTGAGCTCACGTTGATGGGATTACGGTTTGGCCGTGCTTTTGGAGGATTTCTTGAATTCGGATTCGGTTCCTATGGAATTCTGAATGCAGGATTGAGTTATAAATTCGCGGATTAAAACAGGTCCTGATTTGTTGTTACCTCATTACGGAAAACGAGTTAAGACGATATGGGCTGTTTTTTCCGTTCCATGATTTTGATCACTTTTAATGTTGCTTTGGCAAACAGATAACCGATTAGGGATCCCGCAATCCAGCCTGCAAAAATATCTCCCGGGTAATGTACTCCCAGATAAATACGGGTATACGAAGTAAACACTGACCAGATAATTGCCGGAATATAAACATACGCGTATTTCCGACCCAGGAGGATGATCATGAATATAACTACACTGCAAGTATTGGTGGCATGTGCTGAGTAGAAGCCATAGGTTCCTCCCTTATAGGCTTCAACGATGTGAACCATCAGTCCTGGTTGATTGGAAGGCCTCAATCTGTGAACCGTATCTTTTACCAGGTTCGACAACTGGTCGCTGGCCAGGATCATCAATGCTGCAAATACCAGGATTACCAAGGTATTCCATTTGTATTTGCGGATCACGAAAAGAAGAAAAAACAGGTAAAGGGGAAACCATATCAAGCTTTTTGTAGCCCCGAACATCACCTGGTCAAAAAAAGGATTGTGGAACCCGTTAAGGAATAGAAATAATGTATGGTCAATATGATTCAGGAATTCGATCAAATAAAATCGGTATTTATCCGGTTGAGTTCCTCCCAGAGCATGTTTTTCAGTTTGGTCAGTCCAAGTTTCTTATGAGAAGAGATGAATACCGAGGGAACATCCGGTAATTCTTTTTTAAGTTCACGTGTGAGTTCTGCATCGGCAAGGTCAGTCTTGGTCACTGCAAGAACCCTTGCCTTATCGAGCAATTCCGGGTTAAATTGCCGGAGTTCATTCAGCAGGATCTCATATTCCTTCCGGATATCCTGACTGTCGACCGGCACCATAAAAAGCAGGATGGAATTCCGTTCGATGTGCCGTAAAAACCGCAAACCGATCCCTTTTCCTTCATGGGCGCCCTCGATGATTCCCGGAATATCTGCCATGACGAAGGATTTTCTGCCTTCCAGCGGGACGATCCCAAGGTTGGGAATCAGCGTGGTGAATGGATAATCGGCGATCTGTGGTTTGGCTGCGGATATCACCGAGAGTAACGTAGATTTTCCGGCATTGGGAAATCCCACCAACCCGACATCTGCCAGTAGTTTCAATTCAAGGATCTTCCAGCTTTCAATTCCTTCTTCCCCGGGTTGTGCAAATTTTGGTGACTGGAAGGTGGAAGATTTAAAATGGTCATTGCCAAGTCCACCTTTTCCACCAGGGACCAGGATTACCGACTGGCCATTCTCTGTAATCTCACATTCAAACTGGCCGGTTTCCGCATCCCTGGCAATGGTTCCGAGGGGAACTTCAATGATCACATCGGCACCATTTGCACCATGCATCAATTGTTTTGCACCATTTTCACCGTCTTTTGCCCGGAGGTGCCGTGTATACTTCAGGTGAATCAAGGTCCACAGTTGTTTGTTCCCTTTGAGAATGATGTGGCCTCCCCTGCCACCGTCGCCGCCATCGGGCCCGCCATGCGGAACTCCGCGTGTCCTGAGAAAATGCGCTGAACCTGGCCCTCCATGGCCGGAACTACAGAAGATCTTAACATAATCAACAAAATTTGATTCAGCCATTTGCTTTTAAGAACTATTATTTTTTTTATTTTTTAACCCCATTCCAGAAAACCTCTTTCACCGCAAAGTCGCCAAGACGCTAATTTCGCGAAGAATAAAATATTACCTTTTAGCGTTTCATTTTAGCGTCTTTGTGTCTTATATGTTTGTTTTTTTATTCAAACAAATAATGTTATGCTTGCAACAAAGGGGGATCGCGTCTTAGCACAAGGATGCTGTCG
>PLMO01000020.1:12587-27218 GCA_003142515.1 Bacteroidales bacterium | reverse complement strand
TTTTAATCCAGAGTGGTTTAGTTATGATTTTAGTGTAATTGATGAATTTTTTGGTGATAAGTTTTGGGCTGATCTATTTGAACATCTATCAACGAATGAAAAAGTTGCAGGTGAGTCAATCTCTTTTGAAGAGATAATGACAAAATGTAAAGAAGTATTACCTGAGAAGAAAATAAAACTTCGAAAGAGTGAAACTGCATTTTATAATTTACAAAATTTAACAACTGGGCTTCAAAACACGATTCAAGAACTCTGTGCATATCGAGTTTTAATGAAAGGGTTTAAATTGAAATGCAATAATTGTTCTTCTAAATTTTGGTATCATATTGAAGAAGTCGGAGAAACGGTAAAGTGCAAGGGATGCCTTCAACGATTTGAGTTGCCAATTGAACCTTGTTTTTCTTATAAGTTGAATGATTTAATAAAAAACAATCTTTTTCAATCAAAATCACAAAGGGATGGTAATTTGACTGTTATTCGGACACTCATATATTTATACAATCAATCCCATATGTCATTTGAATATACTCCGCAGTTAAACCTTTATACTGACTTTTCAAGAAAGCCAGATGCTGAAATTGACATTCTTTGTTTAGTCGATGGAATGCTTACCATAGGAGAAGCCAAGTATAACAGCAAAGGCTTCTTCGAGAATGGAAGTAAATGTTTAAACTCTTTAGTTGAAATTGCCAAAGCTATTCGACCAGATAAAATCATACTTAGTTGTTGCGAGGATCAGCCCAATAAACTGGAAAATGCCAAGAAGAGTCTTATTCGACTATTTAAAAATTGGGAACATATTCCTAAAATTGAAACTCATATAATGTACACTCCTGATTATTTTCGTCTGGGCTCTCACAAATATTTTTGGCGTTATTGATGATATTAAAGATGCAAGTTTACCTTTCAACCAAAACACACCAGGTTAGCTTCCAATATAGAGCAGTATTATCTACCTCGTTAATCGAAACTTATTAAGACAAAAAATAAATAAATGACGAAAGCCGAAATCATCAATTAAAACGTTACAAATGAATAATCACTTACAAATAAAGTCTATCACTTATTTCAATAAACAGTATCGTGTCTACATTAAAAATCAACAAGAGCATCATAAACATGTATCCTTTCAAGATGAGTTAAGAAGATTACTTAAAGAACAAGGGATCGAGGTGAATGAAAAGTATTTCCCATAGGGATTTGATTCAACCCCTTCGGGGCTGTTAGCACGATCATTATCATATCCATGAGCGATGCCCATGGTTATTCAAATTAAGCTCTTTCAGAGCTTTCGTCTGAATGTGTTGAACGATTAATTCCAGCACATCAAAATAAAATTTAGCCGGGATTTGGCGATAAATCAATTATAAAAATAAAGCGTCAAACTTCGAAGATTCCGTGATTGTCGTCGATGCGAGGATCAACCTGAAAAAAAATTAAGGCAGGAACCCGATCTGGTGCAGGAACCCGGTAGCCAGCGAAGGTTTTAATACTATCGTGAAGATCACGCCATAAACGGCTCCCCAGAAGTGTGCATCATGGCCGATGTTATCTTTTGCCTTACGGCTCATGTAAAATTCATAGATGATATAAAGGATTCCAAAGAGCCAGGCCGGAATTTCAACCGGAATGAAAAAGAATGAGATAGGGGCTTTGGGAAGTATGATAATGCTGGCAAAGATCACGGAGGATACTGCACCGGAAGCGCCGACCGCATTATAAAGAACATCATTCTTGTGTTTTCCGAAGGCGGGAATAATCGATAGCAATAATCCTCCTAAATAAAGAAGAAGATAATACAGGATGTATTTTTCATGAAAAAAAACCTTGAAATAATGTTCAACAAGAGCTCCGAAAGAATAAAACACCACCATATTGATAAGCAGGTGAACCCAGTTTGCATGCAGGAATCCATAACTGAAGAACCGGTACCACTGTTTGCTGTGGTGCACATCAAAGGCATTGAATTTTAATTGGTTGAATAACTCATCGTTGTTGAAACAAACGATCGAAGCAACAACCGTAAAAAGGATTATTCCGTAAGTGACTTCCATACTGCAGAAAAGGAATTAAGTTATAAAGTTCATAAAGTTCATAAAGTTTGTAAAGTTTATAAAGTTCGTAAAGTTCATAAAGTAATTATTTCAGTACCCATTACCCAATACCTAATACCTAATACCTAATACCCAATACCTAATACTCAATACCTAATACCCAATACCTAATACCCAATACCTAATACCTAATGCCTACTTCCCAGCCTTCTCCGTTTTCGGAAGTTTCGTATAATCTATCTCCGATCCGAGCATGCTATGAGGGATTAGGAAAACAATCAACAAAACGATAGAAGCAACGATGGCCCAGAGTTTCTTTTCCCGGTTCCTGTATTGAACGATAAGTGCAATGACCCAGAACAGGAAAGCCACCACCGATTTGTTGTCGGTCAGGTCATGCCCGAATGGCCAACCGGCCCAATAAACGTCAAAGGAAAATTTCTGAACGATGGGTCCGAGTACCAGGCCTCCGATGAAAAGAGTAATGATGGTGATCCAGGTATAAAGAAAAGTATGTTTCCCTTTGGTGATCGCTTCAAGCCCGGTAATGGTGGAAAATAACATTGCCAGGAAGATGATGAGGATGTGGGGGAAAAGGATGTACCTTGGAACATAACCTTTGTAACGGAGAACTGCGGGATCGTCATTCAATAAGACCTGTTCGTTCCCTTTGACCAGCGTGATCTGATACATCACTTTCCCGGCAATATCCTGTTGGGGCAAAATAGCAACGAGATATTTTCCGACGCGTTTCATTGGTTCAGTCTTCCAATCGTCAAAACTTTTAAACCTGCGAAGTTTGATTAGGCCCTGGATCGCCCGATCTTTAACTTCGAGAAAAACCGGTGCCCCTGATTTACCATCGTAAGCCCGGATCAATTCACCTCTGATCAGCGTTTGCCCGATCTCTTTTTTTACTTTCAAAGGGTATGTGGGCCCTGTTCTGCGCTGATATCCGGCAATCACCACCGTGAAAATAATCGCAAAGATCCAAATCAGCCAGTTCTTTAATGTCTTATTCATTTTTAATTTTTAATTCTTCATTCTTCATTCTGAAAATTGGCCGCAAAGATAACTATTTCTTCATATATGCAGCTTCCAATATATCATACATTGCCTGGTGGATTCTTGTCCGGATATTCATTTCGACGATTTTCTCATTTGATGCATCGGGATAAACCCTGTTGGAAAGGAAAATATAGCTTAGCTTGATTTCCGGGTCCGCCCAGATATAAGTGCCGGTAAACCCTGAATGGCCGAAACTTTCCGGTGAAGCGCCTTTGCAGGAAGGTCCGTCGGACATAGAATTCAGCGCAGGTTTATCAAATCCAAGCGCCCTTCTGTTTCCGTTTGCAGGAAATTGCACACGGGTGAATTCTTTTATGGTGGAAGGAAGGAAATATTGTTTTCCTCCATATTCCCCGTTATTCAAAAACAACTGGAGGAGAATTGCAAGGTCGGCTGCGTTCGAGAAAAGCCCGGCGTGGCCTGAAACCCCACCAAGCATGGCAGCACCGGGATCGTGCACATCGCCACGGATAAGCTGTTTCCGGAAAATCGTATCATATTCCGTTGGCATGATCCGGCTTGCAGGGAAACGCTTGCGCGGAAGGAATCCCGTTGTTGACAATCCAAGCGGCTTGTAAAAAGAAGCGGAAAGGATTTCTTCCATTGGTTCGCCTGTTACCTTTTCGATGATCCGGAGTAATAAATAAAATCCTATGTCGCTGTACTTGTAATCCCGCGTTGGCCATAACGGAGCATCCATGATGGTACGGTAAACCGAATCGGGATAATCCTTCCGGATATAAAGATCTTCTGCAACCCGCAAGGGATATCCTTCAGACGGATGATGCTGATAGATCGAAGGATCAGGTTGCCCTTTATGAAGTGTTTTGAGATAAAATGGAATCCAGGCCTGCAAACCCGCCTGGTGAGTCATCACATCCCGGATAACTAAATCCTGTTTATTCGATCCTTTCAATTCGGGAAGATAAGTTCCCAGTTTTTCATCCAGAGAGATCTTCTTCTCCTCGACCAGTTTCATGATGGCCAGGGTTGTAGCAGCCACCTTTGTCAGCGAGGCGAGGTCATAGATGTTTGCATTGTTTACCCTTACGGTATCTTCATACCGCGGATGGCCAAATGATTTATTATAAAAGATCTTTCCATCAAAAGCAAATACGACCTGGCATCCCGGATAAGCTCTATTATTAATTCCCGACAAGGCAAGGGAGTCGATAGTGTTTAGTTTTTCTGAAGGAATACCGATCTCCTCCGGGAACACAAATTCCAGCCGGGTCACAGTAGTGGAGATCCCCGTCTTATATGGAAATGAATGTGATGCGGTTACCGGCAGATGGCCCCGGGCCTTGATTGCCCCGAAAATCAGTTCGGCAGAAAGCGACTGTGANNAATGCATAGGGACTCCCGAAAACATCAAGGATGACTTTCTTAACAGAGCTTAAGGTATCGATCAGTTCAAGGGCACATTCCTGTATTCCGTATTGCTGTGAGATCAATCCCTGGGTGCAGTGAAGGCCGATGATAATTAGATCATTGTCTTTTAACTCTGCGATCAGTGAATCTTTCCTGTTCGCGGGAAAGGAAGCCGGCAGCGAAATATTCTTTACGGGTACATATCGTGAGATCATTTCCTGGAAGGGCTGCAAGGCGGTATCCCCGATGAAGACCACCGCGATCTTTCTCCTGTCAAGGAAGTTAACCGGGATCAACTGGTTTTCATTTTTTACCAGGGTGATCGAATTACGGAAAATTTTTCGCGCAAGAACTTCTGAATTCACAGAATTTAAATCTTCCGGAAGATCAATCAAAGAAACAGGAGTTAGGTGGTTAAGCCCGGCTTTATACTTAAGGCTTAGCATCGTACGGCATTTCTGATCGATGAGTTCCTGCGGGATCAGGGCGCTATCGCGTGCCTGGCGGATGGCATTCAAGGCAGTTTCCAGGTTCTTCGGCAGGAGGAGAATATCATTCCCGGCCAACAATGCCTTGACTTCGATTTCCCCTGGCTTAAAATGTTTGGTGATACCCTTCATGTCAAGGGCATCGGTTATAACAAATCCCTTGAATCCCATTTTTTCCTTTAGCAACCCGGTCACGATCTTTCTTGAGAGTGTAGCCGGGGTATTTCGGGTTGAATCGAAGGCAGGTACAAACAGGTGGGCGATCATGATCCCATCAACATCCTTTCGGATTGCTTCCCGGAAAGGATAGAGTTCAATGGAATCAAGCCTTTCCTGGGTGTGATAGATGACCGGTAAGGTAAGATGTGAATCACTATCGGTATCTCCGTGCCCGGGAAAATGTTTTGCCGTGGTCAGAATTCCGCCCGACTGCAATCCTTTCATAAAAACGGTACTTCTGTGTGCAACCATTTCAGGGTCTTCTCCGAATGACCGGAACCCGATCACAGGGTTATCGGGGTTGTTGTTGATATCGACATCAGGAGCAAAATTCATATGAATTCCCATCCTCCTGCAATCCTTCGCAACCAGCGCTGCCATTTCTCCGATGAGCGAATCATCCGGTAGCGCACCGAGGGTCATGGCCCTGGGAAAGGAAAAGGCGCTGTCAAGACGCATGCCTAAACCGTACTCGGCGTCAATGGCGATCAATAAGGGCGTCTGCGCATGCTGCTGAAAGGTATTTGTGAGCGATGCCTGCCGGCAGACCGCTCCTTTAAAGAAACAAACGCCTCCCGGGTTCCATTTCCGGATAACATTGGTAAGGCTGTCGTTGTAAACCGAATCCTTGTCGGAAAAGGCACGGATAATGAATAACTGTGCAATGCGTTGGTCTATGGTGAGCGAATTGAATACGGAGTCAACCCAGGTGGAATCCGGTTTCGGAATGGCACCGGATGCCTTAACAGGAAGACTGGCAAGCAAAGCAAACAAAAAAACAAATCCCGACAGGACCCGGATTTTTTTCATCTTCATTTATCGATCTGCAGACCACAAAAGAAATAAAAATGAGGATTGGTTCGTTAAATCTTATCCATATTTATGAACATTTAGAAAAGCTCCGTTGAATTGTAATATTTTTGAAACGCTATTACTTGACTGTTTTCCCATTTTACCTATGATCTGAAAATCAATAAAATAATCCATTGAATGCCTTCAACTACTGAACTTCTGAAAATTTCCACCCAGGTCCGGCGTGATATCATCCGGATGACACATGGAGCCGCTTCCGGCCATCCCGGTGGCTCACTTGGGTGTGCTGACTTTATAACTACCCTCTATTTTGGAATCATGAAGCCGGATCCCAAAAACTTTACCATGGATGGAATCGGGGAGGACCTCTTCTTCCTTTCCAACGGGCATCTTTCGCCGCTATGGTACAGCGTGCTGGGACGGTACGGCTATTTCGATTATCATGAGCTGGGAACCTTCCGAATGCTGAATACCCGCCTGCAGGGACATCCTTCGGTGCATGAGAAATTGCCGGGGATACGGGTGGCTTCGGGTTCCCTCGGACAAGGCCTGTCGGTTTCCATCGGGGCGGCATTGTCCAAGAAATTAAACCGGGATCCCCATCATGTATTTTGCCTGATGGGAGATGGAGAACTGGAGGAAGGCCAGAACTGGGAAGCAGCTATGTTCGCCGCATCACATAAGGTGGATAACCTGATCGCAATTGTGGATGATAATGGAAAACAGATCGACGGACCGGTAAAGAAAGTGATCAATATAGGAGACCTGAAGGCTAAGTTTGAAGCTTTTGGCTGGCTGGTGATCCGGATGAACGGAAACGACATTGCGGATATCCGCGAAAAAATGCTCCTGGCCAAGGTAGCCAGCGGAAAAGGGAAACCGGTCATGGTACTGATGAAAACCATCATGGGATTCGGGGTCGATTTCATGCTGGATAACCACGAATGGCATGGTGTGGCGCCGAATGATGAACAGGCTGAGAAAGCACTGAACCAGTTGGAAGAAACTTTAGGAGACTACTAAGAGAATTATGAATTACGAATTATAAATTATGAATTTTTTCGTCACGCGTAACGAATTAAAAAGAAGTTTAGGGTACCATTAAAAATTGGATTTTTGAAAAGAAGTGGTTCTATCGTTATACTTCTCCTGTGTTTTCTCTCAGGAGGATTTTGCCAGGGGCAGGTGGAAAAAGAAAAATCAAAGCCNNCTCGAAGTTGCATTACGGGTTTATGGGCACCAGAAACAGTTTCCTCCCCAGGATTGCAGCGATACTAAACTGGAAGTCCCATTTGCCCCTGATAATATCGGAAGGATCAAGCATGTGCTGAAGACAATCGTTCCGAAGGGAACGACCCCGATCGCCTATTCNNGGCATAGGCAAGAATTTCGAAGAATCCTTCGATTGCGTGGGTAGCTATTTTGATGCAACCAGCGAAAAGGGGTTTACCCGGGCATTGAATGTCGTTATCTCCCGTGCGCTCAACCCTACCACTGTGCAGGTCAATCTTCTCGACGAGTATGGGAAACCAACAGAAACCAATGTCAACATGACATTTTACGATAATGTTTCCGGAAAGGTTGAATACAATTTCATTCATTCCTTCAATAGTAAAGGTTTGCCCGATACCCTCGAGATCGACCCGCTGCTGACCTATGATATCGTGGTTAATACCATTCCCCCGGTACGGAAAGATTCTGTAAAACTGACACCCGGCAAGCACAAGATCATCGGGATTGAAGCCCCGCAGGGATACCTGGCGTTCAAAACCAACGGGAATACTACTATTAAATATCTCCCGGTACTGATCCGCAGGAAAGGAGACCGGGAAACTTTAAATGTTCAACAATTTGACCAGGTGGAAAAATACCTTACGGGTAGCTATGATGTGGAAGTGCTCTGCCTGCCCAGGATCCAGGTGAAGGATGTAGTGATCGCGCAAAGCCATACCACAACCGTTGAGATACCGGTTCCCGGCACGGCAGTGATCCAGCGGACAACAAATGGCTACGGAAGTGTTTACATCGAGGATAATGGTCAACTGACCTGGATCTACAACCTGAAAGACAATCCCCAGCAACAGGAAAATCTTTTCCTTCAGCCGGGAAAGTACAGGGTAGTATTCCGGTCAAAATTTTCCAACCGCTCGGAATTTACAACGGAAAAGTCGTTTGTTGTAGAAGCCGCACAAACGGTGAATGTTAAATTGTGAGTAGTAAGTAGTAAGTAGTAAGTAGTAAGTAGTAAGTAGTAAGTAGTGAGTGGTGAATAACGAGTAACGAACTTTATAACTTTACAAACTTTACAAACTTTACAAACTTTATAAACTGACTTTCCAAATGGTTGAATTCACAAATACGGGTTCGAAAGATACCCGTTCGGGTTTCGGAGAAGCCTTACTGGAACTTGGAAAACTGAATCCGGACGTGGTGGCTCTTTGTGCCGACCTCACCGGGTCAATGAAAATGGATGCCTTTGCAAAAACATTTCCAGAGCGGTTTTTCCAGGTTGGTATTGCCGAAGCCAATATGATGTGCATTGCAGCCGGGATGACAATTGGAGGGAAGATTCCCTTTACGGGTACATTTGCCAACTTCTCAACCGGAAGGGTTTATGACCAGATCCGGCAATCCATAGCTTATTCTGGTAAAAATGTGAAGATCTGTGCCTCCCATGCGGGCGTTACTCTGGGGGAAGACGGCGCCACGCACCAGATACTGGAAGATCTCGGCCTGATGAAGATGCTTCCGGGAATGACTGTGATCAATACCTGCGATTTCAACCAGACAAAAGCTGCCACCCTTGCCATTGCGAAATATATTGGCCCGGTTTACCTGCGTTTTGGCAGGCCAAAGGTTCCGAACTTTACACCTGCTGCTGCGGAATTTGAAATAGGAAAAGCCATCCTCCTGAATGAAGGATCAGATGTTTCAATTTTCGCTACCGGGCACTTGGTATGGAAAGCCCTGGAAGCAGGTAAGATGCTTGAAAAAATTGGAATTCATGCCGAAATCATCAACATCCATACGATCAAACCACTGGACCGGGAGACCATAATTGCATCCATATCAAAAACCCATTGCGTAGTCACCGCTGAAGAACACATGATGAATGGCGGAATGGGAGATAGCATCGCTCAGTTGCTCGTACGGGATAACCCCTTACCCATGGAAATGGTTGCCGTGAATGATCAGTTCGGACAGAGCGGGAAACCGGAAGAACTCATGGAAAAATACGGACTTGAAGCTGCAAACATTGTAAAGGCTGCTCAGAAAGTCATCTCCAGGAAAAAATAGAAACCAGCAGAGAACCCCTGCATCCTGCCTTTTGCTAAATGGGAAGATGCCTGCTCCTGTTGTTTTCCCCGTTCCTCGTCAATAACTGAGGCGCTTCTTTGTCGATGAAGAGGGGTACTGTTTCGATGGTGACATTGCTGGTATCTAATCCTAATGACCGTACTTCGGTGATCCCAAATCGTTTCAGGATGGAATAGATATCCATGATGAACTGTTCCTTTGGAGGGAAATCAAAATCATAATTCTGGATACGGTCGATCAGCACAAAACGAAAATCGCTCGGGATATCAAATTTACGCAGTGAATCGTACCTGCTGATCAGGTTGATCTCATTATTCCTGCTCATCTCTTCGATCACCTGGCGGAAAAACAGGTTGATCCTCGGCTGTACCTTGAACCCGATCTTGAAATCGATCTTGAACATCACATCCGGGATCAGGTGTGTGACACGGTATTCGAGCACATGAGGCTCATCCAGGATATCGACATGGAGGAGCCAGTAAACATCAGCACGCTTCGGTTGCTTGCTGAGGATGGAATAAATGACCTTCGATTCAATATCCGTCGATTTGTTGGCCTTGGTCAGGAAAACAAGATTCGTGGCATATTTTGGAATGGACTCGTCTTTGCTGACCGCGGTGATGACATCGTAATAGTTTTCGATCTTGATAAATTCAATGAAGCTGTTCTTGATCTTCCTTCCGCTGAACCAGACATACATGATGACAAACAGGAATCCGCCCAGGAGAACCGTAAACCATCCTCCATGTACGAATTTATTGAGATTGGCTACCAGGAATGAACCTTCGATGGTGAGGTACACGCAAAGCAACAGGAAGACTACATAAACCGGGACCTTGCGGTAATAAAGATACGTGCTGAGCAGGATGGTGGTTATCAGCATGGTGACGGTTATCGCCAATCCATAAGCTGCCCCCATGTTTGAGGAGCGCTGGAAGTAGAGAACGACAAAAACGCAGCAGGCGTAAAGCAACCAGTTGATGCTGGAAATGTACATCTGCCCTTTGATGTTCGTCGGGTAGTTGATCTTGATCTTTGGCCAGAAATTCAGTGAAATGGCTTCGCTGATCAGGGTGTATGAACCGCTGATGAGCGCCTGGCTGGCTATGATAGCTGCAAGCGTTGCGATGATGATACCGGTAACAAGGAACCAGGAGGGCATGATGGAGAAGAAAGGATTGGTCCACTCATATACCTTGTCGGTATGGTTCAATACCCAAGCTCCCTGCCCTAAATAATTCAGCAAAAGAGCTGATTTTACATAGACCCAGGTGATGCGGATGTTCTTCAGCCCGCAATGTCCCAGGTCGGAATACAAAGCCTCAGCCCCGGTGGTGCATAGGAATACCGCTCCCAGCAATACAAACCCATGCGGTGATCTTGTGAGAAAGATATAGGCATAATGAGGATCCAGCGCCTTGATGATCGATGGGTATTGCAGGATCTGGATCAATCCAAGCGTTCCCAGCATAAAAAACCACAGGAACATGATCGGGCCAAATGATTCGCCAACTGCCTTGGTCCCGAATTTCTGGATAAAAAACAGCAGGGTGATAATGATAAGTGCAATGGGAACAACCGGAATCCGTGGGTTTATGTTGATCAGCCCTTCAACCGCAGAAACAATGGTAATGGAAGGTGTGATCACTCCATCGGCCAGCAGGAAACAACCCCCGATGATGGCAAAAATAAATGCCCATTTTGCTCTTTTACGGATCAGGGCAAACAAGGAGAAGATCCCGCCCTCCCCTTTATTGTCGGCCCGCAGGGTGATGATGATATACTTTACCGTGGTCTGCAGCGTCAGGGTCCAAAAGATACAGGACA
The DNA here is from genome assembly GCA_003142515.1 of Bacteroidales bacterium. Lineage (GTDB taxonomy): Bacteria > Bacteroidota > Bacteroidia > Bacteroidales > FEN-979 > FEN-979. Next base: position 16,060 of record PLMO01000020.1, on the reverse strand, counting down.
ATCCTCCCAGGATGAAATTCGTGCTGATGGTGTCGGCACCATAAATGATGGCCTTCATCACATATAGCGGGGAAGTCCCTATATCACCATATACAATTCCCAGGGTGATCAGCAGACCAGCTGCAGATACGGTTGAAATATGGCTTTTATGGGATAATCTTCTCATATCTGTGTTTGCGTTTTGTTGCGTTCAGCAAGATTTCTGATGACTGTAAAGATCACAGGGAGAAGGGAAATGATGATGATCCCAAGTATAACGAATGTAAAATGATTCTTTACATAAGTGATATTGCCGAAGAAAAATCCACCGAATGCAAACAGGTTGACCCAAAGGATGTTTCCGATGATGCTGAACGAAAAGAACCGCATGTATTTCATAGTCCCGACACCGGCAACAAAAGGTGCAAAGGTGCGGATGATCGGCATGAACCGGGCGATAATCAGCGCCTTTCCTCCATGCTTCTCATAAAATGCATGCGTCTTGTTCAGGTATTCCTTTTTTATCAGCTTATAGTTTTTTTCATACACTTTCATCCCCAGGAACCGTCCAATGAAATAATTGGTGTTATCCCCTGAGAAAGCAGCAGCGATAAGAAGAAAAACGATGATCACGATATTCAGTGGATGGGATTCCTTAGCGGCAAATGCCCCGGCAGCAAAAAGCAACGAATCTCCAGGAAGAAAGGGTGTTACAACAAGCCCGGTTTCGCAGAAGATGATCATAAAAAGGATCAGGTAGGTCCAGTTTTGATAATCATGGATCCATCCTTCCATGAAACTATCAATATGGAGGATAAAATAGATCAGTTCATGTATGAGATGCAACATCCTGTTGTGGATTTCCTGAAAAAACGTGCAAAGATACACTTTTAATTGGGTTCATATTCCAATGGGAAGAATAACTTTTTTGCTAATTTTATGATGAAGGAGTGTGTGGTCTCTGTGGACCGTACCGGGCTATGTAAAATTAACTTTTTTTATTCAAACGAGTTATAAAACCCTTATTTTTGTCAGGAAAGAAAAAATCCCCCGGCAAATGCCTTCGAGCCATCATTATCAGTTAAATGAGATCCTTGAGCTGATCATTGAAACCAATCCTGGAAAACTTTTAGACATCGGGATCGGTTTTGGCAAGTATGGATTTCTTTCAAGGGAATACCTCGAACTCTGGGAACCGGGTGCGATTTATGGTGCACACAAACGGCAAATCGACGGGATCGAAGCCTTCGAAGCTTACCTGACCCCGCTTCACCGGCTCATCTACGACCATATTTTTACAGGTGATGCAAGAGAGATCTTACCTGCAGTAACCGACCGGTACGACCTCATCCTGATGATCGATGTTTTTGAACATTTTTCCTATGAAGATGGGCTGAAAGTATTGGAAGAATGCAGGAGGTGCGGGAGAAATATCCTGATCTCGGTTCCGAGGATCATGTCGATACAGGAGGAAGTCTATGGAAATCCATACGAAACCCATCGCTACAATTGGAGACGGAAAGATTTTTCCGGAATCCCGGATAAATTCTTTCTTTACAATTTCAAATCAACGATCTGTTATATCGGTGAAGACAGCCGGCGTATCGGCCATATCCTGAAAAAACGAAACCGAAGAAAGAGCATTATCCGTATTCTTGAATTGACCGGCCTCAAAAAACCCGTGAAATGGATTTTCTCCCATCAACACCCTGGCAGATAATTTTTCCTTCCTAAACATCTGTTTTACTTGACTTTTAATTTTTTTTTATGTACATTTCCCAAATCATTCTATAAAACAATAAAATTTTATGAGAAATGTAACGAAGTATCAATCAATGTTGATGCTTGTATTGTTGACATTTGTATTTGCATCTCAGAACCGGGCAACTGGTTTCCGGGATGATGACAATCTCAACACGACCCTGACCTGGCATTCCCCGGGATCCCTTGATAGTTGCAACCTCAAGACATATGTTTATGATGATAGTATAGCTTTGGATGGTTTTTCTTATGGGATGGCTTCCTCCCTTAGAATAGGTAATTATTTCCCTATTGCTGATTACACCTCCGGGGTAATAAAATCAGTCGATATGTGTTTTTCACAATATGTATCGTCAACTGCCCAATCTTGTATCGTGTACTTTTACAAGAGTGACCAGACCACGATTTTTGGTCAGTCACCTCCTTTTATCAACACTGGCGCAACCTGGCCTGCGGGCACATGGGTTAATGTGACCTGTCCTGATATTCCATACACAGGACCATTCTATGCCATGGTTGATTACACCATCACAGCACTGCCTTTGAAAAACCTCTTTGATGATGATGGGGTTACATCCTTTCCCGAATACCCATGGGGCTTAGGTTATGTTGAGCAAAATGGAACATGGGGCCTTGTAGGTATTGTTTTTGCTTATGGTGAAAAAGTAACATTCTTGCAACATGTTAATGTTTGTGAAAATGAGGCGGTGGGTATTAAAGAGCTTTCTCCCGGATCGATTTCATTGTACCCGAATCCTGCCAATGATTTTGTAAATATTATTTCAAAAAACGACATCAGGACTATTGAAGTACTCAACTACATCGGACAGACGATTTACAAGACAAATGATGTAAATCTGAAGGTCACAAAACTGGATGTTGCCGGCTTCAATGCAGGAGAGTACTTTGTTAAAATTACCACGATGAGTGGAATCAAGACCACAAAGGTCACCGTGATTCACTAATCCTTTCTTCATTTTCCTTTCGCTATTTCCTTTATATTTGCCGGATTAATTTTATCCGATGATGTTCCTGAACTACATGATTCAGGTTGGCCCCGTTCAAACCACACCAGTTGAACTCATTGCCGTCTTTTTCGGCCTGGTCTGTGTATGGTCAATGAAAAAGGAAAGCATCCTTGCTTTTCCCTTTGGAATTATCAATGTATTGATCTATGTCTACATCTGCTTCACGGCAAAACTATATGCCTATGCAGGGATCAATATTTTCTATTTTGTGATGAGTGTTTACGGTTGGTACAATTGGCTCAGGAAAGGCGATAATGAAGAAAAAATCAGGATCACGGAGTGTTCGAAAAAGGAAAGGATCTGGAACAGCATTGCCATCCTGGTCTTTTTTATTGTTTTATGGATCCTACTTAAAATGTCAACCGATAGCGCCCCCATATGGGATGCCATTACAACAGCTATCTACATCATCGGCATGTGGCTCCTTGCCAGGAAAAAGATCGAGAACTGGATCCTCTGGATCGCCGGCGATTTTATCTCCATTTTCCTCTTTGCCTATGAGAAGCTCTATTTCAGCAGTTTCCAGTTCCTGGTTTTCACTATAATTGCAGTTTTGGGCTACCTGGAGTGGAAGACCAAGTTAATTCAGAATTCAGAAGGCGGAATTCAGAAATCAGAATTATAAAAGCTGTAACAGCATATTTAATAATCTTTAAAATATCCAGCATCCAGCATCCAGCATCCAGTATCAAGTATCAAGTATCA
>PLMO01000020.1:0-12567 GCA_003142515.1 Bacteroidales bacterium | reverse complement strand
AGAAGATCGGTGGATTCAACGGGCAATCCGCATGCTTTTCTGCGACACCGAACTGATCGTTACCAAGATCTGGAGCGATGTGAAATATGGAATGTGTGATCCCTGGATACTGCAGAAGATCGAAGAAAATAAGTACGATCTTTTTCTGTTATGTAATATAGATCTTCCCTGGGAGGAAGACCCTCAGCGTGAGCATCCGCACATGAGGGAAAAACTGTTCAGCCTCTACCATGATGAAATGACAAAACGTGGATTCCCATTCAATATCGTTTCAGGAATCGGAAAGAAAAGGTTAATGAATGCAATTGACTTTGTCGAAACGGCGATCGTAGAAAATGAAAAATAAAGAACGCTTAAAAATCCTCTTCCTGCCACGTTGGTATCCCCACCGTTATGATCCTATGCCCGGGCTGTTTATTCAGCGGCAGGCCGAAGCGGTTTCCTCATATTGTGATGTGGCAGTTCTTTATGTTCATGCCGATGAACAGGCTGCCAACCGGTATGAGATCGATTTTGCCGATGAAAATGGGATCCGGGTTGTAAGGGTGTATTACCGGGAATCCCATATCCCCCTGTTATCCGGGTTTCTGAAAATGTTCCGGTTCTTTCGTGCACACAGCCTCGGTTTTAAGATGCTCCGTTCATTTCAACCCGATCTGCTCCATGTGCATGTTCTTACGCGCGAAGGGATCATTGCCATGGCAAACAAGCTTCTGAATGGCACCCCCTATGTAATCACTGAACACTGGTCGCGCTATTTACCAGCCAGTAATAACTTCCGGGGAGTATTCCGGAAAATGATCACCCGGCAGGTGGTGAAATCATCGGCTGCCATGATTGCCGTTTCGGAAACCATCAAGACAGCGATGCTGAAGTTCCGTCTTAGAAATCCACACTTTTTCGTGGTACCCAATCCGGTTGAAACAAGCATTTTTACGATCGGCGGACAACGGGTAGGGAACATTCTCAAAAGATTTATCCACATTTCCTGTTTCGAAGACCGGCCCAAAAATATTTCCGGATTTCTGAATGTTGTCAAAAATCTTTCAGGGAAAAGATCGGATTTTGAATGTTTTCTCATTGGCGACGGACCGGAATTTAATATAATGAAGACCAGGGCCGATGAACTTGGCTTGCTGGGGAAAACGGTTTTTTTTACAGGACTGAAAGAACAGAAAGAACTTGTAAATGAAATCCAGGCGGCTGACTTCGTGGTTTTGTCGAGCAACTATGAAACCTTCGGAACTGTAGTGATTGAGTGCCTTTCCTGCGGGATCCCGGTAGTAGCTACAAACGTAGGCATTGTTCCGGAAGTGATCAACGAAACCAATGGGATCATGATTCCGGCAGGGGATGACAACGCACTCGAGGATGCAATAAACATTATGCTTGATCAGTATAATTCCTATGACCCGCAAACGATCCGCAACACGGTTCTCACTAAATTCGCCAACGAAACAATTGCAAAACAATTATTGGAAATTTATCAACAATCAATAAAACCAAATCAAAAAGAATAACTCGCCAACTCGCCAGTTCGCCAACTCTCCAGTTATGTTCAAGAACATCCTCAGTACAATCACCACCCGCATCCTCGTCGCGCTCCTGACGCTGATCATGGTGCTTGTCAATGCCCGCTACCTGGGCGCTGAGAAAGTAGGCACAATCGGACTGATCATACTGGCGATCGCGATTTTACAGCTGATAAGTAACCTGGTTGGAGGTGGAGTGCTTGTTTACTTGGTTCCGCGGGCACAACTGGTGAAACTCTTCCTTCCATCCTGCGGCTGGGCGATTCTGACTTCGGCACTTGGGACTTTTCTGCTGAACACTTTGCACCTGATCCCAACCGGTTATGCAATACATGTTTTTTTCCTCGCCCTGTTTTTGTCGCTATTCACGATTAATTTCATGGTGCTGATGGCAGAGGAGCGGATACGGGCATACAATTACATAAGCCTGCTCCAGGTCGTGATCCTTTTTGTCGTACTGATGTTTTTTTTCTTCGGATTGGGGAAAAGGGAAGTCATGGTGTATCTCTACGGATTGTACATTTCCTATATCTTCGCATTTCTTTCAAGTCTTATTTTAATTGTCTCCTCCTTCAAAAAAAAGGAGATCCTGGGATCCGGCAAGATCATCCGCGAGTTGGTTCAGCTTGGTTCGGTGATGCAAGTGGGCAACATCCTGCAATTTTTTAATTACCGTCTCAGCTATTATTTCATCGAGTTTTTTCTAAATAGGGCTGCATTGGGCGTCTATTCGGTAGGAGTGCAGCTTTCCGAGAGCATCTGGCTCATCGCCAAGAGTATCCATATGGTACAATATACCCGGATCTCAAACGAAAAAGATGAAAAGTATGCGGCGAAGCTGACCCTCAACCTCCTCAAGATCTCATTTGTCCTGACGCTGCTTTCCCTCATCCTGATCATGATTCTTCTCCATCTTTTCTTTTTCCTGATCCTCAAACCGGAATTCCAACAGGTGCCAGTGATCATGTATACGCTGGCAGCCGGTATCCTGACCTTCTCCATCTCCATCATCCTGAGTCCCTATTTTTCCGGACTGGGCAAACCCATTCACAATACCATCAGTGCAGCCATCGGACTGCTATTCACCCTTGTTCTTTGCATTTTCCTGATCCCACGCCTGGGACTCATCGGCGCAGGGTTGGCGGCGACCTTTTCCTATATCGCTGCAACGCTTTATCAGTTCATTGTTTTTGTAAAGATGACAAAGGTTAAACCGGCTGACTTCCTTCTCAGAAAAGACGACATAATGATAATCATTAAAAGGATTAAGACATTGCTAATTGATAATTCTGTAACGCCTGACACGTAACGTTTACTGAAATTTTCGCTATTTCTTAACTCTCCAGCTCACCAGCTCTCCAACTCATCAGCTCGCCAGCTATCATTTGTGAATAATTAAATGATAACTCTCAAACTTGATGGGTTTACTGTGGTTTTCTTTCTTCTATCTTTGCACCGCTTAATTTTTCTCTTATGAATCCGCCGGAACTCTATAACGAAGCCAGTATCCGAACACTCGACTGGAAGGAACACATCCGTCTCCGGCCAGGGATGTATATCGGCAAACTGGGCGATGGCTCATCTCCCGACGACGGCATCTATGCCCTGATCAAGGAAATCCTTGATAATTCAATCGATGAATTTGTGATGGGATTTGGTAAGACTATTGAAGTCACTATCAAGGACCAGCAGGTATGCGTGCGCGACTATGGCCGCGGCATGCCGCTCGGAAAGATCGTCGAATGTGTCTCCAAGATCAATACCGGTGCAAAATACGATTCCACTGTTTTTAAAAAAGCGGTAGGGTTAAACGGTATCGGTGCAAAAGCCGTCAACGGGCTTTCTTCCTATTTTAAGGTTCAGGGCGTGCGCGAAGGAATAACGAAGATCGTTGAATTTTGCAGGGGTGAACTGGTCAAGGAAGAAAAGGAGAAAAAATCTGAGCTCAGAACCGGCACCATCGTCACCTTCGTCCCGGATGAGGATCTTTTCGGGAAATACCACTTCATTCCCGAATATGTCCAGAAGATGCTCTGGAACTATGTCTTTTTAAATACCGGGCTTACCATCATCTTCAACGGCGAACGTTTCCATTCCCAGAACGGCCTTCTCGATCTGCTGACAAGCTATATTGACACACCGGTAATTTACCCCGTCATTCACCTGCAAAATGGGGATTTTGAATTTGCCTTTACGCATTGCGAGATGTATGGCGAGGAATATTATTCCTTTGTGAACGGGCAGCATACCACACAGGGAGGAACCCACCAGGCAGCATTCCGGGAAGCCATGGTCAGGACCATCCGCGATTTTTATAAAAAAGATTTTGAGACGGGTGATATCCGGGCATCCATGGTTGCTGCGCTCAGCATCAAGGTCCAGGACCCGGTCTTTGAATCGCAAACCAAGACTAAACTGGGCTCACAGAACATCGAACCCGATGGACAGTCCATCCGCAACTATGTCATGGATATGGTGAAAAAATATCTCGACGATTATCTTCACATGAACCCGGAAACCGCAGAAGCATTGCTTCGCAAGATCACGCAATCGGAAAAGGAGCGCAAGGAATGGGCGAACATCAAGAAGATCGCCAGGGAAAGTGTCAAGAAAGTCAGCCTGCATAATAAAAAACTCAGGGATTGCCGCCTGCATTATGACAATCATGACGAGCGCCGGTATGAATCTACACTTTTTATTACGGAAGGTGATTCTGCCAGCGGATCCATCACCAAATCCCGGGATGTAAATACTCAGGCGGTTTTCAGCCTGAAAGGGAAGCCACTGAATTGCTATGGACTGAGCAAAAGGGTGGTGTATGAGAATGAAGAATTCAACCTCCTGCATTCGGCGCTGAACATCGAAGAAGGATTGGAAAATCTAAGGTACAATTATGTAGTGATCGCAACCGATGCCGATGTCGACGGAATGCACATCCGACTGCTCTTACTCACTTTCTTTCTCCAGTTTTATCCCGACCTGATCCGGAACGGACATCTTTATATTCTTCAAACTCCTTTGTTCAGGGTGCGCAACAAACAGAAAACCATCTATTGCTATTCTAATGAGGAACGAAAGGATGCCATTGAAAAACTGGGACCTAACCCCGAGATCACCCGTTTTAAAGGACTCGGCGAAATCTCACCCGATGAATTCAGGCATTTTATCGGATCTACCATGCGGCTCGATCCGGTGATCCTTTCCAAAGATTCTCCGGTAAATGATCTGTTATCGTTTTACATGGGAAAAAACACACCCGACCGCCAGGGTTTTATCATTGATAATCTGAAGGTGGAAGAAGACCTTATTGACGAGGTTCACGCGAACTGATCACTCGCCTTTTCTTGTCAATGGCCATATATGGCCCGTCATCTTCATATTGGCTTCCCTCCGTCGGATGATGTCTTTGAGCTCGATCAGCATGTTCTCATTCACTTCATTCGCCATGGGAAATACCCATTTTTTTGTCTCCTCGATATACCTATGGACAAATTGCTTGTCGAAGATGTCTGAATGGAGATCAGTTAGATTGGAGATCCGGTCGGCACACTTCAGGATCTTGGCTCTTTTTGATCCTTTATTCAGAACCCGTTCGAGATACTGGTCTTTGGATTCTTCATGGGCTCGTGTGACTTCCATCACCAGCTTGTAAACTTCAGGCCCGTCGGAATCAAGCTGGATGATCTCATCCGCAGTAACACATTTTGAATCCTCAAAGACATCATGTATGAACGATGCCTTCAGTAGGACAGGATCCATGTAATGGTAATCCAGCAGGATGGCAAAAGTGCTGAGGGCATGCCGGAATTGGTTACCTCCTACATAGCGGTATTTCCCGCGAAGTGATGTGCTTTTTTGAACATATGGAGCAAGAATCATTTTCTCCAGTTCGAATTTTTCAGAATTCTCCATATAAGGATAAAAATGCGTTTCCCAAATGTTGAATGATATCACCTGCGATCAATGCTTCATGGCCTCTTTCTTCAGCAGCAAAATCCCCCGCAAGTCCATGAATATAAACGCCGAGCAGGCATGTTTCCAGTGATGAATATCCCTGNNGCTTTGATCCCTGCAAGAATCCCTGTCAGCACATCTCCGCTTCCTCCGGTTGCCATTCCCGGGTTACCGGTTGTGTTGAAATAGCAATTTCCATCTGGAGTAGTGATGGCTGTATGGGCGCCTTTTAACACAACATACACCCCGTGTTTTATTGAAAACTCGCGTTGGATCTTGTTTCGCTCAAAATCGTCGGAAGATTTTCCAACCAACCGCTCGAATTCTTTCGGATGAGGCGTGAAAATACTTCCTTTTGGAATGAAAGAGATCCAGGTTTTACTTTCCCCGAGGATATTGAGGGCATCTGCATCGAAGATGAGCGGTAAATTTGAATTCTGTATCAGATGCTTCAGTGCACGCCTGGTTGCATCTGCCTGGCCGATACCGGGACCAATGGCAATGGAAGAATACCCAGAAAGGTCAGGGATACCGGAGAAAATATCTTCATCCGCATCAAGGAAAAGCATGGCTTCCGGTACTGCCGTTTGCAGGATGGTATTCCCGCTTCGCGGAATATGTGCAGTCACCAACCCCGGCCCTGATCGTAAACAAGCCTTTGCTGCCAGCACAGCCGCACCCATCTTTCCCTTGCTTCCGCAAACAAGGAAAGCATGCCCGAAAGTCCCCTTATGGGAAAACTTGTTCCGCTTCTTCAGTATTTTTTTACAGTCCGGACGTGTAGTATAATAATAATGGGTTTCTGCCTGATCGATATATTCCTGCAGGATGCCGATATCCAGAAGATGCCAGTTACCAACGTAACGGTCGTTTTCCGGGAAGAATAACGCAAGCTTTGGGGGAGAAAAAGTAAGGGTATGGTCTGCATGAATGATGGCTGGGTCAGGAGGACCGGCAACCGATTCATCACAAAACAATCCCGAAGGAAGATCAATGGAAATGGTAATGGAATGCTGATCGTTGATATGCCGGATCACACCGGCTAAAAAACCGGTGACAGGCCTGCTCAGCCCGCTTCCGAACAAGGCATCGATTATGATATCTTCGTCGTGATGAAAAACCGGGAGAGAACCTTTCTCTGCAATTACTTTGCACTTGATCGAAGTCGATTCCGATAACCTGTCAAAGTTGATCCGGCAATTAGGTGAAAGTTTTTTTGGGGATCCGAAAAGGAATACATCCGTATTATACCCCTTCAATGCCATCAAGCGTGCAATGGCAAAGCCATCACCACCGTTATTACCTGCTCCGCAAATAACCTTGATCTTTTTGTGGCCGGGGATATTCGTGATCAGCCAGTAAAAACAGGCATTGGCTGCACGTTCCATCAGGTCGATATCGGCAATGGGCTCTTTCTGGATCGTAAAAAGATCCGCCTCACGAATCTTATCAACTGCGAGTATCTTCATATTTTATTCAACCATCCCCCAGATAGGCAGGAGGGCAAAAAAACCAATGATCATGAGCAGGGCAACAACAAAAACCAGGATCGAAATGATCAGGCCGATAATGGCACAAACCCTTCCGGCTTTCACATTGTTAAGGGAACTGAGCGTAAAGTTGTTTGGCTGGGTATAGAACAGAAAAAGTTCTTTTCTTGCCAACGACAATGTAACGATGCTCAATACAATCCCGACGATCGAAAGAATGTGCCACCAGCAAAATACCAGTGAAAGAATGCCAAGTACAAGGATGGTATTCGAATTGGGAAGATTCATCTGAAGCGGTGAATGATAAAAATTACCCCCTGAAGGCTGATTTGGTTGTTCCTCCATGATTTTTTTTTTGCTATTCAATTTGTAAAGATAAATAAAATTTCTCTTTAATGATCAAATATGCCATGCCGAGCAAACTACCATAAATTGTTGCATTATTCGATGACAATCCCGCCCATCGGTAAGATAGGATGCGGATGCCTGGGAAGGACATGTCCGGAAGCCGGTCAGGATGAAAAACAGGCCGATAACGAAAAACTTCTTCCGGATCATTTTCAGTGGTTGTTTAGCCGTTTAAGGGCTGCCTGGTAACGCTCCGCATTCCTGTTGTGTTCTGCAAACGTAACGGCGAAATTATGATATCCCGAAAGATCGTCTTTCGCGCAAAAATACATATAGAAATGGTGTTCGTATTTCAGCACGGCATCAATGGAAGAAACCGACGGAAGGCAAATAGGGCCGGGAGGGAGCCCTGTATATTTGTAAGTGTTATAGGGAGAGTCGATCTCTTTATGCTTGTTCAATACCCGTTTGATCGTATAATCATTCCAGGCAAAGATCAGGGTCGGGTCGGCCTGCAATGGCCAGCCTTTTCTCAGCCGGTTCAGGTAAACTCCTGCAATGACAGGTTTTTCCGTATTTTTTGCAGTTTCTTTTTCAAGGATGGAAGCAAGGATAATTACCCCTGGGATATCGAGCGCTTCCTGGCTCATCTGCATGAGCCGTTCATCGTTCCAGAATTTCTGGCGTTCCTTGTACATCCGCCGGATAAACTGGTCGGCCGTGGTGTTCCATAAAAATTCATAGGTGTTCGGGATGAACAAAGTGAATACGGTGAGCGGTCCTACGTCGAATTCCCGGAGATAGTCGGGGTTGCGTAAAAGGTTCAGGATCGAGATGGAATCTCCTTCGATCTGGGCAGCGATCTTCCCTGCGAGTTCTTCAGGATTCCTGACATTCTGCAGGATCACCCGCACCGGTTCTTGTTTTCCCGACCGTAACAGGTTAACCAGTTCAATGTTATTCATCCTGTCGCGGATCTTATAACGCCCCGGCCTGACTTTACCATCGTATTTTTTTTTCTGTGCCACCCATTCAAAAGACTTCATATCCCGGAGGTAGTGATGGTCTGATAGCATGTTTTTTACAACCTGTAAATCTGAACCTGTATGAATATATATATAGGCAGAAGGCTGATCACCCGTTGTTACATTGGGTCGGAAGAAATTCTGGTAATAATGAAATCCCCATCCACAGAGGCCGACAAGAATTAGGAGAAACAGGATATACCATAACCCGTGGTAGTTCGTTCTTTTTACGGGTTCAGGATTCTTTCTGGTCTTTTGCGTCATTTCGGTGCCAGGTGAAATCAGTTTACAAGCAAACAATACATCATGAATGGATTAGTTGGAACATCAGCTCGTCCACCCAGCAATTATCTATGTATCTCCATTCTTTTTTTAACCCGCATTGGATAAATCCTGCTTTTTCAAATAAACGAATACTGGGTGTATTATCGGCCGTGATATTGCAATGAAGCATATGCAGCTTCAGGATTTCAAAACAATACCGGATTAACACCTGGAGCGCTTCTGTAGCAAACCCTTTTTCCTGCTCTTCCGGCATAACAAAGATCCCGACGCCAGCGTGTTCATGATGGGGTTCAAAATCATAGAGATCTATAACACCGATGGTTTTTTTTTCATTTTCCGGCAGGAGAAGATCAATCATCAACCGCAATTGCTTTTCTGAATACAGGTCGTGCTGCGAACTCAGGATATACTGCTCAAGCTGATGCCGTGAATAGGGGATCAAGGTGTTCCCGACACGCCAGATGATCGGGTCATTCTCGATCGTATAGATAAAATCAAGATCTGTTGGTTCGATGGCCCTCAACCTGATGTTGTTCCCACTAAGCAAGTTTGTAGTCATTATCAGTCCCCATTTTCAACATTGGTAATTTTTCATTCCTCATTTTTAATTCTGCATTAGATAAAAACTTCTCCGCTAAATACAACCATTGCTGGCCCTTCAAGCCAAATATCTGAAAAAGCATTTCCTTCTTGGTGAAATAACACCCTAAGTGTTCCTCCACGGGTTTGAACATCCATAAAGGTTCGTCGGGCAGGGTTTTTAACTGCATTGGCCAGCACGGAAGCAGTCACCCCGGTGCCACAGGAAAGCGTCTCGTCCTCAACACCGCGTTCATAGCTGCGTACAAAGAGACAATTATTCCGGATCTCAACAAAATCCACATTCGTTCCCTCTTCCCTGAAACGTGCACTGAACCGGATTTTCTTCGCTTCAGCAATAATATCAAGGGTTTCAACTTCCTGCGTAAAGATCACATAATGGGGCGATCCCGTATTCAGGAAAAGATGGTCTGCATCAATCTCATCCACCATGACATCTTTCATTTTCAGGCTGATGATATCGGAGGAATCTTTTTGTGTGATCTTCCCCAGGTGTTCCCCATCGATGGCCAGGAATCGTGTTTCGGATCCGGCCAGCGCAAGCGACCGTGCGAAAATGATCATACACCGCCCGCCGTTCCCGCACATCGTACTTTCCCTGCCATCCGAATTAAAATAGGTCATGTAGAAATCAACACCTGGCTTTTCCGTCAGCAGCATCAGCCCGTCGGCCCCGATCCCGAAATGGCGGTCGCATAAACGGGCAATCTCTTCCTGTTTCGGGGTCCATTGAAGTTTGCGGTTATCAATGAGGATAAAATCATTACCGGTGCCATGATATTTTGAAAAAGGAATTTTCATCATACAAAGCTAAAGATAAATTGACAATGGATAATTGATAATTGATAATTGATAATTATTTCGCTACTTCGCTATTTCACTANNATATTTTCTTCGACTATTACGGACATCCGCCGGTCGCAACAATCGAAGAAGCCCGTAAATACTGGAAAGACATCGAAGCAGCCCATTGCAAGAACCTCTTTTTTCGAAACCACAAAGGCGACCGCCATTACCTGGTAATTATCGAATATTCTCATGATCTGCATATTCACGATCTTGAACAACGCCTGAAGCAAGGCAAATTATCCTTCGCTTCCGATCAGCGGATGATGAAGTACCTCGGGCTCACTCCCGGCTCAATTACTCCATTCGGGCTCATCAACGATAAGGAGAAGCACGTCCACGTCTTCCTCGATGAAAACCTGAAGAAAACAACGAAGATCAGCTTCCATCCCTGCATTAACACTGCCTCCATCGTGATTGCCTTCTCCGACCTCATCAAGTTTCTGAATTATTCCGGAAATACCTTTGAGTACCTGAAGCTCTACGAGTAAGTTTATAAAGTTTATAAAGTTCATAAANNAACTCGCCAACTCGCCAGCTCGCCAGTTCGCCAGCAAACATTCACCGATCTTTTTCCGCCTTCCGCCGAATACCATTTCCCCACGAAGTATATCCGGAATACATTTGTCTCAGAATTTTTTTTAACTTTGAAAATCACAAAACAATGGAAACTTCAGTCGAACAATTCCTCAGACGTCAGAGAATGAAAAAATTTGCTTTCGGTTTCGTCGTGATCATGGCCGGATTGCTTCTTTTGGCATTCAACTTTGATTTTTTTCCCTACACGTGGAAGCATATAATCTTCTCCTGGCAGATGTTATTGATTGCCATCGGTATCGTCAGCATCTTTGGTAGTGACAGCCGGTTGCCGGGGTTGATCCTCATCTTTATTGGCGGCTTTTTCCTGATACCGGAGATTTTCGTTATGCATATTTCTTTCTTTCGGCTTTTCTGGCCATTCATCCTGATCGGCATCGGGTTAATGATCCTGTCCAAACGGGGAATGCATGGCAGGTGGAGACACAGGTTCGAATCCTCAGCTACACCGCTGCCTGATGAGGGGTACATCAATGAAACGAATATTTTCAGCGGATCAAAACACAGGGTGAACAATCAGGTGTTCAGGGGAGGGAAGATCAGTAATATTTTCGGAGGAACCGAGATTGACCTAACCCAGGCTGTGCTCCAGGAAGGACAAACGGAACTGACCATCGATTGTATCTTTGGAGGTGTTACGCTGATCGTTCCCGCTGATTGGAAAGTGATCATCAATATAAATGCAATCATGGGCGGCTTTTCCGATAAACGGCTGGTCATAAAGGAAGCTTCCGATCCCAATAAAGTTCTGATTGTAAGAGGGTCGGCAATATTCGGAGGCGGCGAAATTAAATCTTATTAAGAAATTGATGTATATGACGCGACACCCGGTCCTTCAGAACATCAGAACTTCTTTAATTTATTTCGGAATCTGGATCCTTCTTGCAGGGATCCATTTTTTCCTGCTTAGCTTCTATTACCATATTCCGCTTCAAATATCCATTACCGATGCCCTGGTCTTTAATATTATTTACAGCATTCTTGGATTGATCCTTTGGTATGCGATCCGCTTCGCCCAACCTGAAAATCCTTCATTTTCTACACTTGTGATCTACCAGGTTACATTCCTTGTGGTTCTCCTCATTGTCTGGGCAGGAAGTTCATACTCCCTGCTTAAGGTAATTTTCCCCGCCAATTATAAGTACCTGGATTTCCTTGATAACTCCATCCCCTGGAGATTGATCAGCGGGACTTTCTTTTATTTCCTTTTGGTGTTGGTTTATTACCTGGTCATCTACTATCTTAACCTCCAGGAAAAGACAAAAGCTGAAGGCCGGTTGAATGAAATGGTCCGTGAATCTGAACTAAACCTGTTGAAATCGCAGATCAATCCTCATTTTTTATTCAACAGCCTGAATTCGATCAGCTCGCTTACCATAACCAACCCGGAACAGGCCCGTGAAATGACCATTAAACTTTCTGATTTCCTCCGTTATTCGGTGTCGATGGGCAATAGCCGGTTTTCTACATTGGGAAAAGAGATGGAGCATATCCGGAAATACCTGGATATTGAAAAGGTCCGCTTCGGAACGAAACTTCAATATACTTTTACAATTGATGAAGCATGTCTGGATTGTGAAATTCCTGTTATGATCCTGCAACCCCTTTATGAGAATGCAGTGAAGCATGGTGTTTATGAAAGTACCGGGGAAGTAACGGTGCAAACCACAACCCGGAGTGTGAATGGTTATCTCGAGATCCTCATTACCAATGATTTTGAACCTGGCGCCCCTTCCAAAAAAGGAACCGGGATCGGTCTGGCAAACATCCGGGAGCGGATGAAACTAATTTATAAGGATGAACAATTGCTGACAACCCAGGTAAAAGGCAATAAATTTGAAGTGCATTTGGTTTTACCACAGAAAAAAAATAGCGAAATAGATCGTATGT
>PLMO01000173.1 GCA_003142515.1 Bacteroidales bacterium | reverse complement strand
TAACTGCGAAACTTGAGTTAATTGATAATTGAAAATTGATAATGGATAATTAATTCGTGACATGTAACGCGTAACGTGTGACGCGATTAATCTGCGAGAAAAAAGAATTGGTAATTAGGCAGTTACAAAGAGTTATTTAGTAGCTCGCAGAGTATTTACGCAATGCTCGCAAGAAAACCCCAAATCATAAATCGGAAATCGTAGATCGGAAATTCGTAAATCGTACTTCGTAAATCGTACTTTTCGTACTTTGAATTTTTACTCTTTCTCCAATTGATTTACTCCGAATTTATAAACGGTAATTTCTTTAAACTTATCCCCGGGTCGCAGGATGGTATTCGGAAATGCAGGCTGGTTAGGCGAATCGGGGAAATGCTGCGTTTCGAGGCACATCCCGTAATGCTGTTTGTAAACTTTACCTTCCTTGCCTTTGATAGTTCCATCAAGGAAATTGCCTGAATAGAACTGAACTCCCGGCTGTGTTGTAAGGACGCTGATTTCCCTTCCGGACATCGGATCTTCGATAGTAGCAGCCAGGCTTAGCTCCTTCTCTTTTTTGATCAGCACATAATTATGATCATAACCTCCTTTAACTTGGCCGATCCTCTCGCCAATGCTATGAAAACCGGTGAAATCCATCGGTGTTCCTTTTACNNGGCATTGATCTTTAGCCGGTGGCCAAGCACGGTTGTATTGGCTTCCCCAAGGTTAAAATAGGTATGATTGCAAAGATTGACGGGTGTGGGTTTATCGGTCCGGGCTTCGATCGTAATCTTCAATTTATCCGAAGGATTCAGCAGGTAGGTAACAGTTACGTCCAGGTTACCGGGATATCCTTCTTCTCCGTCCTTACTCATATAGGTCAAAACAAGGCCGACTCCCGTTGAATCGTTGATTTCCTTTGCATCCCATACCATCTTGTCGAATCCTTTCAAACCACCATGCAGGCTGTTGTTTCCGTTGTTGATGGCCAGCTTGTATACTTTCTTCTCAAGTTTAAAAGTGCCTTTCGCGATACGGTTGGCATATCTTCCCACAATGGCCCCGAAATAGGGAGTGGTTGTAAGGTATCCTTTCAAACTGTCGTATCCAAGGACAATATCTCCCATCTTCCCTTTCGCATCAGGAACGAGGATGGAAGTGATGATCCCCCCGTAATTCGTGATCTTTACAACAACTCCATTTTTGTTTTTCAGGGAATAAAGGAAAACATCCTTGTTGTTAACTTTTCCCCAGTTCTCTTTCATGATTGACATTTTTAATGAATCATTCATTGAGGTTTCTTTTTTTATTTCCCTGCTTCCACAACCCTGAAAGATTAGTAACGGAATAGCAAGGAAAAAAACAAATTGAAGTACTTTTTTCATGTTCATTCTGATTATCAAGGCAAACGTAAAGCAAATTGAATTATTTACCAAGCAGGAGGGAAAAAAATTACATCATCTGATGGAAACTTTCTATTTTTGGGCACTTTTTACCGTTGCCGGATTCAGGCTACTAATCATAATTTTATAGAGAAGAAGGATGAAACTAAGGGATAAAGTTGTAATTGTTACGGGAGCTTCGGCTGGAATCGGTGAAGCTGTTGCCCTTGCATTCGGCCGTGAGGGTGCAAAAGTGGTCCTCGTTTCACGCAGAAAAGAAAAGTTGGAAGCGATAGCTTCCCGGTTGGAGGATGCATTTGTTATTGAGGCCGACCTGAACGATCCTTCTACCGTTGTCCGAATGATCGACGAAACTGTGGAAAGATATAGCCGCCTGGATATCCTTATCAACAATGCCGCCTGCATTATCGTCGCTCCTTCTGAAGAGGTTCAGACGGAAGACCTGCTCAAAGCATTCCATACGAACCTGGTCGCCCCGGTAGTCGCTGCACAGTGTGCAATGAAATATTTTCGTAAACAAAGCAAAGGCCATATAATCAATATTGGTTCTCCCGGTTTCATGATGGGGATTCCGTTTTATTCACCATATGTATGTTCCAAGGCAGCATTATCGGCTTGGACTAGGACCATTCAGGCAGAATGGGCAGGAACCGGAATCCATATCAGCGAATATTTCCCTGGATATATTAAAACGGGTTCCAGGCCGGAATCAAGGATGGGGGAGGTGCACCAGGATTTTTTAATATCGGAGAAACAGAATTTTCTCACACGGGTGTTTGTGAGACCCAAGACGGCTGAGAGTGTGGCAAATGACATTATCACGCTGGCGCTCAAACCCAGGCTCCTGATGCATTCGGGAGCAGGCGTAAAGATCGGCACATTTATCAGCAACTTCCCGTCCTTCCGGCTTTCCATTGCACGGCAAATGGCCGACACCGCAAGAATGAAGATGAAAAAATAATTGATAATTGACAATTGACAATGAAGTAAATAGCGAACACCATCCTGTAACCTTGAACTTTGAACCTGGAACCTGAAACCAAACCCATGAGAACCCCCATTCCTTTAAAAGAACGCCGCATCGACTATATCTATATTGTGTTTTTCCTGGTAAACCTGCTGTTTATAACGTATATCGTCGACCTGGAGCAACTGGTGATCAAAGACCCAGCAAATTTCAAATATCCGCTCTGGCCACTTCCCTTCTTCGTGGATATGATTCATTGGTGGGGAGATAATTTTGACCCTTTGCAGAATGCACGCCCGATGTGGTGGAAAGCTACGATCTGGCTGGATGTGCTTTTCTTTGGTCCCTATTACCTTGCAGCAGCTTATGCATTCATCAAAGGAAAAGACTGGATCCGTATCCCGACTTTCATTATTATGTCCATCCTTTTTACCAATGTCTTTATCATTCTCAGCGAAGAGATCTGGGGGCCGGTAAGCGCGCTGAATTTGCCACTGGTAATCCTGGCAAATGCACCATGGTTCCTTTTTCCGGTTTTTCTTGTATGGAAGATGTGGAAGAATCCGTTTCCGTTTACGAGGGAATAGGCATTAGGTAATAGGCAATGTGGGAAAATTACTCGAAATGTAGGTTGATTGACACAACCTCAGGTCGGTTACCGATACGGATCGGAGGTCCCCAGGTGCCGTAGCCACATGAGACATAAATGTGCGTATTCCCTTTTTTCTTATAACCCCAGCTTACTTCATATATGGCATTGGTGATATAGTTAAAAGGCCAGATCTGTCCATTATGTGTGTGGCCGGATAATTGAAGGTCTACACCCAGTTCTTCCGACTTTGACAATTGAAAAGGCTGATGATCCATCAGCAGGATTGGATAAGCAGGGTCGATACCTTTCAATATTTCTGCCAACGGTTTTCTCTGTTTCCCCGTAAAACGGAACTTGTCACGATCATCCCGTCCTGCCAGGTAAAACCGGTTATCGATAAGTTCAACAGTATCTGAAAGAAATTTGATCTTATGTGCGGTAAGGTAAGCCACAGCTTCTGCTGCACCTCCAATATACTCATGATTGCCGGTAATGGCATATACGCCCAGCGGAGCCTGAAGGTTTTTTAAGGTCTCACCTAAATTTCGCCGGATCACCGGTTTGAGGTCTTCATCCACCAGGTCGCCGGCCAGGAGAATGATATCAGGATGCAGCCCGTTAATCATCCTGACCAGTTGTGACGCGCCTCTTCTACCTACAAGCGTTCCAAGATGAATATCAGAAGCCATCGCGATCTTTAAGGTCTTGTTTCCCTGAATTTTCTTCGCAATATTAAGATCCAATATTTTAATCTTTGGATTCCGTGCATTGATGAAACCGGCAGTAACAGTCAAAACTACCAATCCCGTGATGATGAACAGGGCAATCAGCTTTGTCTTCTGATAGTCTGCATAAAAAAACTTTGGAAAGAATGGGATAAAATGATTGACTAAGCGGGCAAAATCAATGAGAAGAACAGCCAGGATAAAATAGACCATCGCGCCCAGCCAGAATGATCCGATCCAGGTCATCACCTCCGTAAAGTCACACGGATAGACCCGTTCCATGAAGCGTGCGACGATAAACGACCCCGCAAGCACCCAGAAAATGATGATTGCCCAGATCCTTGCATTTGAACCTGAAGG
>PLMO01000051.1:5382-8721 GCA_003142515.1 Bacteroidales bacterium | reverse complement strand
TTGCTGAGAAAATTAAAATGGAGAGAAGTCGTTTCAACACGTTTAATTTACGGAACACTCAGCTCCCAAAACCAGGGATATTCAAAATTTCCCGACATTTTACACTCCTTGGGGGCTGCTCCCTATTGGGAAGCAAGTGCAGGGATTGAGAACATTCTGCGCTTTATTCGGGTGGATGCCGTTTGGCGACTGACACACCTGCATGATCCGGAGAATCCTAATGTCGCTAAATTCGGTATTTTCGTCTCCCTGAATTTTTCGTTCTGAGATGTTGATATTATTGATAATTTTGGGATGCCGGATACCGAATGCCAAAAGTCAGGTGCCAGATGCTGCTTAGAACTGAAAAAATAGTCAAGAAATACCACAAACGCACGGTCGTGAACGAAGTTTCCGTCCAGGTGCAGCAGGGAGAGATTGTAGGGTTGCTCGGGCCAAACGGCGCAGGAAAAACAACTTCTTTTTATATCATTGTCGGGTTGATCAAAGCTTTTTCCGGGAATGTATTTTTAGACGACCTCGATATTACAAATGAGCCGATGTACCGCAGGGCACAGCGCGGGATTAGTTACCTGGCACAGGAACCTTCTGTTTTTCGCAAATTAAGTGTGGAAGATAATATCCGGGCGATCCTTGAATTCACTCCCCTTACCAAGGCACAGCAAAAGGAACGGCTGGAAAGCCTTTTGGATGAATTCGGGCTGCAGCAGGTCAGGAAAAGTCAGGGAATCCAACTTTCAGGAGGAGAAAGGCGAAGAACTGAAATTGCGCGTTGTCTGGCCGTCGATCCTAAATTTATTCTCCTGGATGAACCCTTTGCCGGCATTGACCCGATTGCAGTGGAAGATATCCAGAACATCGTACGAAAACTGAAGACTAAGAATATCGGCGTCCTGATCACCGATCATAATGTTCACGAAACCCTCACCATCACCGACCGCTCCTATCTTCTCTTTGAAGGATCCATTCTCATGGCCGGCACTTCACAGGAACTTGCGCAAGATCCGCATGTACGCAAGGTTTACCTCGGGCAGAATTTTGAACTGCGATAGAAACCGGGAAAATGCAAAAAAATTTCTTATATCTTCTTCTGGTAAGCCACCGACAAAAGGAGGTATGCCAGGATCACCATGGGAACAGCACAGATTGAAAAGATCAGAAGGAGTACCAGGGAAAGGATCAGGAAGATAATCCGGTGCTGGTTTTCTTTCCATGCCATGGATTTGAATTTCATGGAAAACAGCCGGAAATCCGAGATCAGCAAATAGGAGAAAAAAACTGTCAGGACTGCCAGAACGCGCGGGTTTGAGAACAACGCTACCATGAAATCCAGTTGAATAAATGTATGGATCCTATCCTGGATCTGGAGAATCATCGGGATGGATGCAAAAAAGATTGCATTGGCCGGGGTAGGCAGGCCGATAAAATTTACCTCCTGCCGGGGATCGATGTTGAATTTGGCTAACCGGAGTGCTGAACATACCGGGATCAGCAATGCGAGATAAGGAATGACATTCCACCGTTCCAGGATGTTGTATCCATTTGTGCAATGATAGGAGAGCAATTGGAACATGATCAACCCGGGTGCAACACCGAAGGAAACCAGGTCGGCCAGTGAATCCATCTGTTTTCCAAGTTCAGAATAGGCTTTCAGCAACCTTGCCGCAGTGCCATCCAGGTAGTCGAAAACCGCGGCAATAAAGATGAAAACCGCTGCCCACACCAGGTGGTATTGCAGAACCAAGGTAACGGAAATAAGACCACAAACAAGATTCAGCGTTGTTAATACATTGGGGATATGTTTCTTCATTTTTCCGGAATATGGAATAAAGATGTAAAAGTACCTAAAATTTTATGAAGTTCGATATGCATTTAACGACGCATCGGATCAGGGACTTTTTTAATTTTGCGGCACCCATTTATTAATTAAATAAAAAAAACATGAGAACAGCCTTTACGAAAGCCTTTTGCTTCTTCATTTTCGCAATCACTATCGCAGGAAATGCAACTGCCCAATTTACAATTTCAGGTGAATTTCGTCCCCGTGCCGAATATCGTGACGGCTACCAGAAGCTGGGCGACTCAACCATGACCGGATATGGCACTATTCTCGGAAGAAGCCGTCTTACCTTTGATTACAACACTGATAAGATCCAAACCCGTTTTTCGATTCAGCAAGCCTTTGTTTTTGGGGAACAACCTTATTCTTCCGATACCATTACAAAAAACACGGTCAATATTTACGAAGGATGGTTCCGATACAATTTCACGAAAAATTTTGCAGTCAGGGTCGGCCGGATGGGTTTGACATATGATGATATGCGGATCTTCGGATTGTCGAACTGGAAACAATGGGGTGCTACCCACGATATCGTAAACCTGGAATGGAACGCCCCTGGTGCCAATTACATTGGAGACTACGGCTTTGCCATCAATAATACTGCACCGGCATCACCTTACCTGAGCGACTATACCATTAAGAATTACAAGTACATGAGTTACCTATACAATCAAAAGAAATTCTTTAAAGACAAACTTACAATCTCCCTGCTTGGGGTTGTTGATGCCTACCAGAAACCCAATACTTCTTATAATAAAACTGTCACCAAAACAGTGGTTACCTGGGTCACGAATGGCACCGATACCGTTGGCTCATTTACCACAAGGACAACCACAACGACCCCTATCACCGAAACGCATAACCTCACTATTTATGCACGCGGAACGGTTGGCGGAACGGCTGGATTTAAGTTGAATAACCTGAGTGTTTTTGCCAACGGGTTTTACCAGACGGGTCATTATAAAGATGGCCGTAAGCTGAGTGCATATTTCCTGGGTGGCTGGGTTTCCTACCGGGTAATTAAGCTTCTTACTCTTTTGGTGGGATATGAGCAGCTGAGCGGGAACAATGCTTCCGACACCACAGAATTAAAAAATACGGTTCACGGGTTCGCAACTTTGTTCGGCACTAATCATAGCTTTTACGGTTATATGGATATATACCAATCGTATCTTGGCCAGGACGCACTGCACAACGGATTGAACGATCTCTATGGCAGAGCTACTTTGAAATTCTCTGAAAAGACGTCGCTGGAAGCAACTTACCGTTGGTTTAGTCTTCCCTATGGCTATCTTCCTTACAAAGTCACCAAGAAGACTGATCTGCCCTACCAGACTGTAAAAACAAATCTCGGTTCCGAAGTCGACCTGATGTTCCTTTACAAGCCCATTCCAAACCTGGAACTGAATGCTGCCTATTGCCTTTATATGCCAACTAACACCAAGGATATTCTCGATGGGCTGAAGGCCGGTACCGGAAGACTCGGGCAGTATGCCTAT
>PLMO01000051.1:0-5339 GCA_003142515.1 Bacteroidales bacterium | reverse complement strand
AAAAAATACAGTCATGCCTGCTCCCGGCAATATCCAGATCAAAGATTATGATTATCTCCTCCCTCTTTCCCGAATCGCCCAATATCCGGTGGAGCAACGTGACAAATCGAAACTGCTGATATGGAAAGAAGGGAACATCACCGAATCGGTATTTGCAAAGATCGGGGATGTATTGCCGGCAGATAGTATCCTCGTATTTAATGATACCAAGGTCATCCGGGCACGATTGATCTTTTCCAAGAACACCGGGGCAACTATCGAGGTTTTCTGCCTCGAGCCACTATCGCCTGTTACGGAAATTCAGGCTTCTTTTGCACAAACTGCAACGTGTACCTGGAGATGCCTGGTTGGGAACGTAAAACGCTGGAAAGACGGGATCCTTAAGAAATCATTTGTCCTGGAAGGGAACTCCTATACTCTATCGGCTGAAAAAAAAGAAAACCTCTTAGATGGATGTTTTTCCATTCTATTCCGATGGGAACCTTCAGGGTTATCCTTTTCGGAAATTATTGACCGTGCGGGAATGGTACCCCTTCCTCCTTATATCACCCGGGCTTCCACCTCACTTGATAGCATCCGGTACCAGACCATCTATGCAAAGCACGAAGGCTCCGTTGCAGCCCCGACGGCAGGATTGCACTTCACTGAATCAACCCTGGCGATCCTGAAAAAGAAAAATATTGCTTTTAAACAGGTAACCTTGCATGTCGGAATCGGCACCTTCAGACCGGTCAGTGTGGAGGATATCGCTGCACATATCATGCATTCAGAAAAAGTTTCTGTTGAACTTTCAACCCTCAGGGACCTTGTCAGCGACCTGCAGAAATCCATTTTCGCCATAGGGACAACCTCTGTGCGCACCCTGGAAAGCCTATACTGGCTTGGGGTTAAGCTCATCATCGACGGAGATGGACGTCACCCGGAGATTCATCAATGGGACGCTTATGATCCCAGTTATGACAAGGATATCCCTTGCACAGAAGCATTGTCGGCCTTAGCAGACTACCTTGCAAAAACCGGCTGTGTCCGGTATACCGGTGGAACAGCATTAATGATCGTCCCCGGCTACCGGTTCCGGATTGTGAAGGGTATGGTCACGAATTTTCACATACCTCAAAGCACGTTATTGCTATTGGTGGCGGCATTCATCGGGGAAAACTGGAAAGTTGTTTACGAATATGCCCTTCAACACGATTTCCGGTTTTTGAGTTATGGAGACGCTTGTTTGTTTTTCAGAAGAGCTTAAGAACCTATTTCGGAATTTTTTACTACTTTTGTATTCTAAAACCTAATCTTTAAAACTGATCTCAATGCATAATTTGTTCATCATAGCCGGAATTATTGGTGGCCTTGGAACGGGCGAAATAGTTCTTATTGCCCTTGTCGTTCTTCTGCTTTTTGGTGGTTCAAAAATTCCTGAACTCATGAAAGGAGTAGGAAAAGGCGTTAAAGGATTCAAAGACGGGTTAAAGGGCATTGAAGATGACATCAATGACAGCGGGAAAACAGAACCGGATAAGAACGACAACAAAACAAACGACCCCGGTAAAGACAAGACTCCCGCCGGCTAATACTTCCTGCCTCTTCCTTTCTTCCGCCTGCTCATCTTCAGGAGAACCATGTGATCAGCCGGCCTGATTCTCAAGATCTACAAGTGGAATTTGCGGTCATCAGGAATTTTAAGTTGTTACCGACCGGATCTCAAAAACCGGGGGATTCGAAATCGTTCTTTTCACCGCACACAATTCCGCAACATTGACCAGCGCTTCCTTGTATTTTTCCGGAAAATCCACAGGTAACTGTATCTCAATACTGATCTTTGAGGGTAATTTCGTTTCGGCGTTATATTCGAATGACTCGACGAGTTTAATATGTTCGGTTGGAAGATTCCGCTGATCACAGAATGATTTTACATAACTTCCTGCACAAGTTCCGATAGAAGCCAGAAATAATTCATAGGGCGAAGGCGCTGAATTTTCCCCGCCTGAGGTGATGGGCTGATCGGTCTTGTGAATGTGCCCCTTAAAACTGGCATTTACTTTTTTCCCTCCTGCAAACATGATTTCCATATCCATAAAATGTTGTTATTAGCTGTTGTTTTAGATCGTTTTCAGATGTAATAAATAAAACTGTGATGCAAAGATAAATATAGGATGCAAGATAGCCATGTTTTAAAATCCCGACAACCTTTTTATCATTATATTTGTTCACCTAAAAAAGAGATGAGAAAGAAAACTACGGAAGGCGACAGGGAAATGACATTCTGGGAACACCTGGATGAACTCAGGAGTGTTCTTATTCGTGGCATCGTTGCGATTGTCCTGCTGACCATAGTCGCTTTCAGCTTTAAACACATCCTTTTCGATTACGTCATCCTTGCTCCGAAAAACGCCGATTTCATTACCTACCGGATATTGTGTAAAATCGGGAAATCCCTGTCGATAAATTCTTTCTGCCTCGACACATCTTCCCTTCACCTGATCAATATAAACCTGGCAGGCCAGTTCATGGCGCACATGACCACCTCTTTTATAGTCGGGTTTGTTGTTGCTTCACCTTATATTATATGGGAATTATGGAGGTTTATCACGCCGGGATTGACAGCGGCCGAACGGAAAAACACCCGTGGCGCAGTATTGGTGATATCTTCATTATTCCTTACAGGAGTGTTGTTCAGCTACTTCCTGGCGGTTCCCCTGATGGTCAATTTCCTGGGGAATTACCAGGTCAGCGAATCCGTCGTCAACACCATCGCCCTCGATTCTTATACCAGTGCCGTGACGACCATGACACTCCTGATGGGGCTCATTTTTGAGTTCCCGGTGATCGTGCTGTTCTTAACCAAGATCGGTATCCTGACCCCTGCCTTCATGTCGAAATACCGTAAACACACTATTGTCTTTATCCTGATCGTCGCAGGATTGATCACCCCGAGCCCGGATATTTTCACCCAACTTGTGGTCGCAATTCCGCTTTACGCTCTCTATGAAATAAGTGTGCAGCTTTCTAAAAAGATCTACCGGCAACGGCAAGAATCTGCCACATAAAAAAAACATACCCTTGTAACCTTGAAGAATCTTCTTCGTCTAATGTCCGACTAAAAACATAATTCACACTACATGGAACTAAAACGATTTTACCGAAGCCGCACGGATAAAGTGCTTGCCGGAGTCTGCGGCGGACTTGCCGAATACTTTAACATCGACCCCATTCTCGTGCGTTTGTTATTTCTGGTGCTTATTATTGTTGCCGGAGGTGGCTTGTTTGCATATATTATTCTCTGGATCATCACACCGGAAAAGCCCTTTGATTCTTCTCAATCTCAAAATTCCTCAACAATGGAAAACAAGCAATCCTCTTATGAAGAACCCCAGGGTTCACAGGAAAAGTCAAAAAATGATCCCTTCCGGTATCCACCACACCGGCATAGGGATCGCGGAAACCTGATCGGTGGACTGGTATTGATCACGCTGGGTGTATTGTTCCTGGCCGATGAATTCATTCCACATGTAAGTTTTTCAGACTTGTGGCCCATTATCCTTGTGGTGATTGGTATCGGACTTTTAATCAACAATTTTTCGGGGAAAAAACCCAATCCATAATTCCTTCTTCTTTTAATAACCTGCACTCATCCCGCGAGACAGGAAGTATACAGTGAAATCGCAAAAAAAACAATCATGAAATATAAGCATCTTTTCTGGGGTTTGATCCTGATAACCATCGGAATGTTATTCATCCTGAACAATTTCGGGATCGTTCACTTTAGCTGGTTCTCCTTTTGGAGACTATGGCCGTTAATCCTCCTTTTCTGGGGAATTACCATATTACCCGTAAAAGACATGGTGAAATACATCCTTTTAGGAGTAGTACTGGTTTCCATGTTTTTAATTATTAACCGGCTTCCTGAAGGGCGACCCTGGTATTGGCATTTCCGACATCCTGTCCATTCGTTCCGCTGGGAATGGGATGATGAGGATAACGACAGTACCACCAAAACGTTCAGTGACCAGAACCTTTCTGTTCCGTTCGATTCGCTTGCAAAAAAAGGGATACTGAATCTGGATGCCGCAGCAGGTAATTTTAAAATAAAAGGGAGTACCTCCGAATTTCTCTCCTTTTCCAAAAGCGGTGATATCGGAAACTATGAATTGACAACGAAAGATATCAATGGTGATAAGAAGATCACATTAAAATTGCAGGAAGGCAATTCGCGACATAACATCCGGAAAAACGAAGTGAACATCAGGTTGAATCCCAAACCGGCATGGAACCTCGACATGAACATCGGCGCCGCCGCCGCCGATCTCGACCTGAGCGATTACAGGATCGATACGGCTGACTTTGAGGCAGGTGCATCTTCGATGGATGTGAAGTTGGGAGATAAGAATCCCAAAACGGTGGTGGTATTCAATGCCGGTGCATCCTCAATTCATGTGAATGTTCCGAAAACAGCCGGGTGTCAGGTTACTTCCGAATCCTTTCTGGTCAGCAAGACCCTGGAAGGGTTTGAGAACAAAGGGAACCATGTATACCAAACCCCAAATTTCAAAGAAAATAAAACAAAGATTTACATCACCATCAAGACAGCGGTTTCTTCCATAGAAGTGGTAAGATACTGATCAGTCCAGGAGAAATCCGTGTACCAGGCTGTAGAATTCCCCCGGTGCATCGGCATGAACCCAGTGTGAAGCATTTGCAAGGGTTTTCACCGAAGTACGGGGGAATTGTTTTACCATTTCAGGAAGATCAGCATCCGTAACATAATCGGATAATCCACCCTTCACCAGCAATACCGGGTTCAGGAATTTTTTATTGCGTATAATTCCTTCCAGCATCAAGGGCAGGGTTTCCTTCAATACGGGAAGGTTAACGCGCCAACCCAGCGTTTCTTTATCTTTCCAATAAATGTTCTTCAATAAAAATTGCCTCAGTTTTAAGCTGTGAACATTCTGCTCAAGTTGCCTATCCACATCCGAACGCGAACGGGCTGATGAAAAATCCACCTTCAACATGGCATCTATCAGCATTTGGTGTTCCAGGTTCGGGGAATACTTCCGGAACGCTATATCCACAACTACCAGTTTATCCAGTAAATCCGGGTATCTGAGGGCAAATAGCATCGCGATTTTTCCACCCAGGGAATGGCCGATAAGGTTCAACTTCTTCAACCCTTGATCTGTGATCAGTTCATGCAGATCCTCAACAAGGACAGGAAAATTAAAAACAGAATCATGCGGAGATTGGCCATGATTGCGGAGATCCGGAATGAATACTTCGAAATCCAAAGCCAGTTGCCGCCCGAATGTAACCCAATTATCAGAAAGTCCCAGCAACCCATG
>PLMO01000034.1 GCA_003142515.1 Bacteroidales bacterium | reverse complement strand
ACCTATTGATAAGAGATGAGAAAACTGTTCATTCTTCCGATCACCTGCCTGCGTGTACAGAAATAGAAATTCCAACCCGTCAACCCTGATATGAAAAAAAAAAAAATTCTCTTCCTGTCATTTATGCTGCTATTTAGCGGAACCACCTTCAGCCAGCAAAAAAAAATCCTGACAGAATTTGTAAATCCCCTGATCGGGACAAGCGGTCATGGGCATACATATCCCGGTGCCAGTTTGCCATTCGGGATGGTTCAGCTCAGTCCTGACACCCGGCTCGACGGTTGGGATGGATGTTCTGCCTATTATGGAACTGATACCATTATTTATGGTTTCAGCCATACCCACCTCAATGGGACCGGGTGTTCGGATTATGGCGATATCCTTGTCATGCCGGTAACAGGGGATGTCAGCCTGGCAAATTATGGTTACCGTTCGGGGTTTCATCCCACATCACAAGGAGAAGAAGCATCGGCCGGGTACTACAAAGTTTATCTTGATAAATACCATATCAATGCAGAACTTACTGCTACAAAAAGAGCCGGTTTTCACCGGTATACCTTTCCTGCAGCAAAGAATGCAGGGTTGGTTATCGACCTGAAACACCGCGATAAAGTAATAGCATCTTCGCTCCGGTTAGTCTCCGGGACCGAAGTGGAAGGAATGCGGGTTTCCCAAGCCTGGGCACAGCGGCAGATTGTTTATTTTGTTGCCCGGTTTTCAAAACCTTTTACTTCCTGCCGGATCAATAATCATGAGGGAAACATTTCTATTGGAAAAGAGATCACCGGCGATAGTATCATTTCCTGTTTTACTTTCTCTACCAGTAAAAATGAGAAGATCCTCGTAAAAGTAGGTCTATCAGCCGTAAATTGTGAAGGTGCCAGGAAAAACCTGGATGCTGAGATTCCCGGCTGGGATTTTGATAAAACAGCGAATGATGCAGCCATGGCATGGAATAATGAACTTGGGAAGATCTATGTGGAGGGTGGCACACTGGAACAAAAGATCGTCTTTTATACCGCTTTATATCATACTTTTCTTACACCCAACCTTTATATGGATGTCGATGGCAATTACCGTGGCCGCGACCTGAAAGTCCATCAGGCAGAGGGATTCGATTATTATACCGTTTTCTCTTTGTGGGATACTTATCGGGCAGCCCACCCTCTTTATACCTTAACCGAGCCAAAACGCGACAATGATTTCATCCTGACCTTCCTCCGTCAATATGATGAAGGAGGAATGCTGCCTGTTTGGGAGCTCTCGGGAAATGAAACGGATTGCATGATCGGGTATCACGCAGTTTCGGTGATCGTGGATGCTTATATGAAAGGGATCCGGGACTTTGATGCCGGGAAGGCGCTGGAGGCCATGAAACACAGTGCGGAACAGGACCGGTTTGGGTTGAAATACTACAGATCACAGGGATTTATACCTGGAGATAAAGAGAGTGAATCGGTTTCGAAGACACTGGAATATTGTTATGATGATTGGTGTATTGCACAGATGGCGAAATCGCTTGGGAAAGCCGATGATTACAAAACCTATATCCAGCGGGCACAGTATTATAAAAATATTTTTGATCCTTCCACTGGTTTTATGCGTGCCAAAATGAACAATACGTGGTATTCCCCTTTCGATCCTGCTGAAGTTAATTTCAATTATACCGAAGCAGATGCCTGGCAGTATAGTTTTTATGTTCCCCAGGACATGGATGGATTGATGGTGCTTCATGGAGGACAAGAGAAATTTGCAGAAAAGCTCGATGCGATGTTCAATGCAGGGTCGGGCACTACCGGCCGGGATCAATCGGATATTTCCGGGATGATCGGCCAGTATGCACACGGAAATGAACCCAGCCATCATATAGCCTATCTCTATGATTACGCGGGGAAACCTTGGAAGACGCAGGAATTGGTTTATCGAATCTGTAAAGAATTATACACGAATAAACGGGATGGTTTATGCGGAAATGAAGACTGCGGACAAATGTCGTCCTGGTATGTTTTAACCGCTATGGGATTTTATCCGGTAACTCCCGGTTCGCCTGTGTATGCCATCGGAACACCCTTATTTTCGCAGGTAACGATCCATCTTGAAAATGGAAAGACCTTCACTATTAAAGCAGAAGGATTAAACGGGAAGAATTTCTACATCCAGAATGCTAAATTGAACGGCTCGGCGTATTCGAAATGTTATATCACCCATCCCGACATCCTCAAAGGCGGCGAACTTACCTTTTTCATGGGGCCGGATCCCAATAAGAACTGGGGCAGTCTTCCGGGCGATTTTCCTTCTTCTTCCATCATTGATGACCTGATATCCCCGGTTCCTTCCATCCTGCAGGGAAAGAAAAATTTCACAGACACCACAACAGTTAGTCTGACAGTTCCGGTTAAGAATGANNTGCTTGATAAGACTACGACACTCAAAGCATTTGCATGCATAGACGGATCACCAGAAAGTTTCGGGATTACATTGCATTTCCGGAAAATACCGAAGAACCGGAAGATCACATTAAGAACAAAATATTCCCCTCAATACACTGCCGGTGGTGACATGGCGCTCATTGATTTCGAAAGAGGATCGCAGGATTTTCGTACCGGTTCCTGGCAGGGATATGAAGGTGTTGATATTGATGCCATTGTTGACCTTGGAGAAAATCAGCCCATCCATACTCTAACTGCCGGATTCCTCCAGGATGAGGGGTCCTGGATCTTTTTCCCGGTTGAGGTTTCATTTTTTCTTTCGGATGACGGAAAAACCTTCCAGAATGCCGGAACCCTGAAAAACGAGGTTCCTGAGAATCGCGAAGGGTCGATCATAAAAGATTTTACCCTGAAACTTACCGGAACGCATGCCCGCTACATTAAAATGCTTGCCATTAACCGCGGGATCTGTCCACCCTGGCATACCGGGGCAGGAAGTAAAGCATGGATCTTTGCAGATGAAATTGAAATAGAATAAATGTCGCCCAAACTCCGCTCCGACCTCATCCTTTTCCTTGCCGCCATCATCTGGGGCTTTGCTTTCGTGGCGCAGCGCGTCGGGATGGAGTTTGTGGGGCCGTTTACATTCAACGGAGTGCGATTCACGCTGGGTACGCTGGTGCTGGTTCCATTTCTTTTTTCCCGAAAAAAATTCACACTAAAAGATCCTTCGCTGGCAATGAGCAGGAGAAATATTTTCTGGGGCGTCATTGGCACAGGGATTTTGCTTTTTATCGGTGTTTCGTTGCAACAGGTTGGATTGAAAACCACCACGGCGGGGAAAGCCGGATTCATCACAGGGCTTTATGTGGTTTTTGTTCCCATTGTCGGGATTTTCCTCGGACACCGGACGAATCTTTATACCTGGCTGGGGGTCCTGCTTTCTGCAACAGGCCTTTATTTATTGAGTATTACAAGTGGTTTCCGGATCGGGCATGGCGACCTGCTGGTATTGGCTTGTGCGGTTGTGTTCACCTTTCATGTGCTGGTGATAGGTTGGTTATCACCCAGGATGAACTCCTTCCACCTGGCTACAGGACAATTCGCCATCTGTGCCCTTCTGAATCTCATTGTAGCTTTTTCAATTGAGCCTGTCAATGTGGGAAAGATCCTGGAGGCGGCCGTACCCATTCTTTATGGAGGAATCCTGTCGGTCGGCATCGCTTATACGCTGCAAGTCATCGCCCAGAAAGAGGCCCATCCTGCCTATGCATCCATCATCCTGAGCATGGAAGCGGTTTTCGCTGCTCTCGGGGGATGGATGATCCTTCATGAATCCCTTTCCCAGCGTTCGCTGGCCGGTTGCGTCCTGATGCTGGCAGGAATGGTCATTGTTCAGGTAAAAAGATTGTAACTTTGCCTTCTCTTTCCAATTTACATTACATAGATGAAAAAAATTTTCGTTCTACGTTTTTTTCTGGTCACAGCCATCTTCCTTGGTATTTTTTCTATTCAGGCGCAGGTCAATAACGACACGACGGTACCTGCAGTTCAAAACCGTATTGTCCAGGTTGAATTTGATGATTATTTTTTCCCGAATACCCTTCGGGTGGATTATTATATTGCCGGGGATTATAAGACCGAGTCGGTTTACCTGAACCAGGTGATGCAGGAACCATACTGGAGCGGTCCGCGTAAACACCTGATCGATCCTTTTAATTCCGGTACCTACCGGGTCGCTGTTTTTGATTCTGTTTCGGGAACATTGCTTTTTACCAAAGGATTCTGTAACCTCTTCCAGGAATGGAAGGGAACTCCCGAAGCCCGGCGCGTCCAGCGTTCTTTTGAACAGACCGCAATTGTACCTTTCCCTCGTCAGACCATACGGTTCCAGGTTGAAAAACGCAAATATGCTGATGGGAAATTTGAAAAACTATTCCAGATGTTCATCAATCCGAATGATTATTTTATCAGCAGGAAGAAAATCCGTGAGATTCCGTTTGTGAAGTTTCATGATTCGGGAGAGCCTGAAAACAAAGTGGATATTGCCTTTATAGCCGAAGGGTACACCAAGGATCAGATGGAGAAGTTCCTCAAAGATGCCAACCGGATTGGCGATTATTTCCTCTCCCAGGAACCCTATACCGAATACAAGGACCGTTTTAACTTTTATGCCATCGAATCAGCATCTGAAGAATCCGGTGTGGATGTTCCGGGACAAAGGATTTATGTTAATACCGACGTGAACAGCAGTTTCTATACCTTCGATATGGACCGTTACCTGACCTCCTCCAATACAAAAGAAGTATATGACATCGCCGCCAATGTTCCTTACGATGTCATCTTTATCCTGGTAAACAGCAAGATCTATGGCGGCGGAGGATTTTACAACCATTTTGGAGAAAGCACAGTGGATAATTACTTCTCAGATATCGTTTCCATTCATGAGTTTGGACATACATTTGTCGGGCTTGCCGATGAATACTATACTTCCGAAGTAACTTACTCGGATTTTTACAATACCAAAGTTGAACCCTGGGAGCCAAACATTACCACGAATGTTGATTTTGATTCCAAGTGGAAAAACATGGTTAAGAAAGGAACTCCCGTTCCGACCCCGAGGGAAGAAAAATACCTTAACGAAGTCGGAATGTTCGAAGGTGGCGGTTATGTTGCAAAAGGGGTTTACAGCCCGATGATGGACTGCCGCATGAAAAGTAATGAAGCTGCGGGGTTTTGCCCTGTTTGCCAGCAGGCGATCATCCGTATGATAAAATTTTACAGTGAATAAAGGCCTGATCTTCGATATCCGGCGCTTTACTGTCCACGACGGACCGGGAATCCGTACCACGGTATTTTTCAAAGGTTGCCCCTTGAGCTGCTGGTGGTGCCACAACCCGGAAAGCCATAGCTGTTATCCCGAAGAATCTCTAAAATCGCTGAACCTGGATGGAAAGAAGTTTTCCCTGAAGGAAATGATCGGGAAATGGATGAGTGTGGAAGAGGTGATGAGTGAGCTTCGGATGGACCGGATATTTTATACGGAGTCCTCCGGCGGGGTCACATTCTCTGGTGGAGAACCGCTGATGCAGTCTGAATTTCTTCTCGAACTGCTGAAAGAATGTAAAGCTAACAACCTCCATACAACCCTCGACACTTCAGGCTATACAGATCGTGGAATAATTGAAAATATTCAACCCTATGCGGATCTTTTCCTTTATGATCTCAAACTGATAGATGACACGGACCATATCAGGTATACCGGCGTTTCGAATAAACCTATCCTGGAAAATCTGATTTACCTGATCTCGGAAGAGAAACAGGTAATTATCCGGATCCCGGTCATCCCCGACATTACCAACACCAAAAAAAACATAAAGGCGATAATAAAATTTCTTTCACACCTTGTGAACGAAAGAAAATCAGCTTCATCAATTAAAATCAGTCTCCTCCCCTATCATTCCATCGCTAAAAACAAATACTCCCGTTTCCATATTGACAATAAAACAATGCATCTAAAGGATTTGACGAAGGAATCTTTAATTCCTTTAAAGAATGAATTTGAGGCAGAGGGGTTTACAGTGAGGATTGGAAGCTAAAAGAATGCGGGAATTCAGAATGCAGAATGCAGGAATGGAGAAATGCAGAAAAAAAATGAACGACCAAAATTGCCTAACTTTACACCCATTCACACATAATTCCTGCATTCCTGCATTCATAATTCATAATTGAAAATGAACGACCGCATTAAAAAACTTCGGGATCAAAGTCTGAACGCAATTAACCGTCTTGACGCCGAACGTGCCTTGCTGGTTACCAATTTTTATAAAAGCGGCATCGACAGTAAAGTTTCAACTCCTGTCATGCGTGCCCTTACCTTAAATCATATCCTCGTCAATAAATTCATTTGCATCAATGAAGATGAGTTGATCGTCGGAGAACGCGGGTCCGCTCCCAAAGCCACTCCTACCTACCCTGAGATAAACCTGCATTCACTGGAAGATCTGGAAATCCTGGACTCAAGGCATAAAGTGTCGTTTAAGGTTGATGAAGAAACGAAAAGGATTTACCGTGAGGAGATCATCCCGTTCTGGAAAGGAAAAAGCAACCGCGAACGGATCATGCGGTCCATGGCACCGGAATGGATCGAAGCATACAATGCAGGAATATTCACGGAATTCCAGGAACAGCGGGCACCGGGTCATACGGTTTGCGGAAATAAGATTTATCACAAGGGTATGCTGGATCTTATGAAAGAGGTCCGGGATGCCGCAACGCAAATAGATTGGAAGAATGATCCTCTTGCTTCTATAAGGAATGAGGAGTTGAAAGCGATGGAAATAGCAGCGAATGCCATCATCCTCTTCGCTCACCGTCACGCTGATAAACTGGAGGAATTGTCGGACGAACCCGGCAACAGCCAAAGGAAACAGGAACTTCTCGAAATGGCAACCATCTGCCGGCAGGTGCCGGCCCATGCACCCCGTACTTTCCATGAAGCACTGCAAAATTACTGGTTCATCCACCTCGGTGTGATCACGGAGCTGAATCCATGGGATTCATTCAACCCGGGCCGCCTGGATCAGCATCTTTATCCCTTTTACAAAAAAGAACTGGAAGATGGAACACTGACCAAAGAAAAAGCCACCGAACTCCTCCAGTCATTCTGGATTAAGTTCAACAACCATCCTTCCCCTCCGAAAGTCGGTGTGACGGCACAGGAAAGCAATACCTATACTGACTTCTGCCTGATCAACCTTGGAGGTGTAAAACCCGACGGTTCGGATGCCGTGAATGAGATTACATTCCTGATCCTTGATGTCATCGAAGAGATGCGCCTGCTTCAGCCAGGTTCGATGGTACAGGTCAGTAGAGTGAATCCCGACAACTTTATTCACCGGACATTGAAGATCACAAAAACCGGTTTCGGGCAACCCTCCTATTTTAACACGGATGCGATCGTAAAGGAACTCGTTCGCCAGGGAAAGTCCCTGGAGGACGCTCGTAACGGAGGCGCAAGCGGATGTGTGGAAGCAGGTGCATTCGGAACGGAAGCCTATATCCTGACAGGTTATTTCAATCTCACGAAAGTGCTCGAGATCACGCTGAACAATGGAACCGATCCACTGACGGGAAAGAAGATCGGGCTGGAAACAGGTCCTGCTGAGCTTTTCAGGGACTTTGATGACCTCATGAATGCCTATTCAAAGCAGTTGAAGCATTTCATCGATATCAAGATCAATGGGAATAACCGTATCGAGCAGATCTTCATGGAATACATGCCGGTTCCTTTTCTCTCACTGCTGATCGATGATTGTATCGCCAATGGAAAAGATTACAATGCCGGTGGCGCACGTTACAACACCAGCTACATCCAGGGCGTCGGACTGGGCAGCATCACCGACAGCCTGACAGCATTGAAATACCATGTATTTGATAAGAAAACGATCAGCATGAGCGGCATGCTGAAAGCGCTTTCACAAAATTTTATTGATTTCGAAGAATTACGCTTCGAGTTTTTATACAACACTCCGAAATACGGCAACGACGATGATTATGCAGATGCCCAGGCCCTTTCCGTATTTGAATTATTTTATGCTGCTGTGGATGGCCGTCCTACTGCCCGGGGAGGGATCTCCCGTATCAACTTCCTCCCGACAACATCCCATATTTATTTTGGAAGCGTGATCCAGGCCTTACCGGATGGCAGGAAAGCAAAAGAACCGCTTTCGGAAGGGATTTCGCCGGTACAAGGCGCCGATAAAAAAGGACCCACTGCAGTATTGAAATCGGCGTCAAAACTCGATCATCTCCGAACAGGCGGAACCCTGTTGAACCAGAAATTCACACCTTCATTTTTTGATGATGAAGAAAGCATCGAAAAAATGACTGCACTTATCCGTGGCTATTTCCGGATGAACGGGCATCACATCCAGTTCAATGTTATCTCAGCAACAACTTTACGGGATGCACAGAAACATCCCGAAAAATACCGCGACCTGATCGTCCGGGTAGCGGGGTACAGCGATTATTTCAATGATCTTGGAGAGGATCTGCAGAATGAGATCATTCAACGCACAGAGCAAGGATTATGAAAATAGCCAGGATAATTTACCTCATTTTCGCAACATTCATGCCTTTAATTGGGTTTTGCGACAATGACCTCCCCGTCTTCCTGGGATTTTATAAAAGCATGAAGACAGTGGATCACGGGATCCTCATCACTGCTGAAAACGCCAAGATCGAGGTACTTTACTTTTCATCCACTGTTATCCGTATCCGTATCAACAGGCCTGAGCTGCAAACGGAATTCTCCTATGCTATAATCCAGCAACCGGTTGGGAACTTTAAAGAAATAAAGGACAAGCAGGATTCGCTGGTAATGCTCACAGATTCCCTGCAGGTGGTCATCATAAAAAGCCCGCTCCGGATAAAATTTTCAACCCTGGCCGGTACCCTTATTTCCCGCGATTACCAAAATTTCAGCCTCAGCTGGCAAGGAACCGAAGTGACTTGTTATAAAAAAATGTTCCCTGATGAAAAGTTTATCGGCCTTGGTGAAAAGACCGGCCCGTTGAACCGGCGCGGAAATGCTTATGTTAACTGGAATACAGATATCCCTGCTTATTCCTACCGCCAGGATCCGCTGTATGTGACCATCCCCTTCTACATCGGGATCCATGATAATGTTGCATATGGCATCTTTCTCGATAATTCTTTCCGGACAAAGTTCAACTTCGGCGCTTCAACGGATGATGAATTCTCATCCTTCTCCGCTGCCGACGGGGAGATGAACTATTATTTTTTCGGGGCGAAAAACATACCCGGGATCATACGTGATTATACCTGGCTGACGGGCCGGATGAAACTTCCACCATATTGGAGCCTGGGTTACCAGCAATCCCGCTGGAGTTATTACCCTGAATCGGAAGTGCTGAACCTTGCCAATACTTTCAGAAAAAAAAAGATCCCCTGCGATGTGATCTATCTCGATATTCATTACATGGATAAGTACAAGATCTTTACCTGGGACAAAGACCGTTTCCCCGATCCGAAGTCGATGATCAGTAAAATAAATGCAATGGGATTTCATCTGGTTACCATCATTGACCCGGGAATAAAGATCGAAAAGGGTTACCTGAACTATGACGATGGCATCAAAAACGATTGTTTTGTGAAATATCCTGATGGGAAACTCTATATAGGAAGCGTATGGCCGGGAAGGTGTCATTTTCCCGATTTCACCAACCCGAAAGTCCGCGAATGGTGGGGAAAATCATTCACTGCACTCACCGGGCCCGGCGTAGAAGGGTTCTGGAACGATATGAATGAGCCCAGCACCTGGGGACAAAGCATCCCGGATATCGTCAAGTTCGATTTTGACGGTCATCACGGCACCATTGCCGAAGCTCATAATGTTTACGGGCTGAACATGTCGCGTGCAACCTTTGAAGGGACCAAACAACTACTGAACGGAAAGCGGCCCTTTGTGCTCACCCGAGCTGCCTATGCAGGTATCCAGCGGTATTCTGCAGTATGGACCGGCGACAACCAGGCAACCGAAGAAGACCTGATGATGGCAGTCAGGCTGGTGAATAGTTTGGGAGTTTCCGGAGTCTCTTTTACTGGTCCCGATATGGGAGGGTTTATCGGAACACCCACGAATGAGCTGTTTGCAAGATGGATGTCGGTGGGTGTCTATACTCCGTTTTTGCGGAATCACGCAGAGATCAACTCAAGAAGGAAAGAACCCTGGTCATTTGGGGAAGATATTGAAGAGATTTCCAGGCAATGGATAAACCAGCGTTATCGCCTGCTTCCCTACCTTTATTCGTCATTTTATGAATCCACACAATCCGGCATGCCGGTAGCAAGGACACTTGCGATCAACTATCCGGGAGATGAAAAGATCTATGAAAATGATTTCCAGAACGAATATCTTTTTGGCGGTGAAATCCTGGTTGCTCCTGCTGCCGGTAACATTTCCAATTGTAACGTCTATTTCCCTGACGGGGAATGGTACAGGATGAGCAATGACCGGCTGTACAAAGGAAAAACGGAAGCAGTGGTGTCCTGTCCGCTCGACGACCTGCCGGTATTTGTGAGATCCGGAGGTATTCTTACGTTGCAATCGGTAATTCAAAATACTTCTGAAAAACCTTCTCCTACCCTTGAGATTAATGTCTATAATGGGAAGATACAGAATTCATTCACCTTTTATGAGGATGATGGTACAAGCTATAATTATGAAACTGGTCAGTATTGCCGCCGCCTGATTTCATTTGACCCTGAGAGGAAGACCATAACGATAGGAAAAGCCGAAGGATTATTTTCATCGAAATTCACGGCCTTCCGCCTTGTATTGCATGACTTTGGCGATATCATGGGACTGAAGGTGAACGGTCAGGATCAGACCCTGAAACTGAAAAACTCGAAACAGCGGTTCTTTGAGGCTGAATTGACGAATGATATGATTGAAATCACCTACTAATACTAATTATGAATTATGAATTATGAATTATGAACAAACTCCCCATTCTTCCTGTATTTTTGATAATGATTATGTTCTTCGGCTGCCGGCAAGGCAATCATTTCATCTCCGATAAAAACTACCGGGAAAAAGTCAGCGCTCAATTTGATAAACAAAAAGATCTTGCAAAGAACCGGAAAGCCCGGTTATTTAAAGTATTCGATCAGGATCTTTCGATGCGGGAAAAAGAAGCGCTGGAGTTTCTTTACGCCTATATGCCGTTGAGTGACCTTGCTGATTATGATGGCGATTTTTATTTGAAAAATGTTCGTACTTCGTTTGCAGCACAGGATACGTTTACCTGGGGAAAGCTTGTTCCCGAAAACCTGTTCCGGCATTTCGTTCTTCCCATCCGCGTAAACAATGAAAACCTCGATTCTTCACGCTGGGTCTTCTTCATTGAACTTAAGGACCGGATCAAGCATCTTTCCATGAAGGATGCTGCATTGGAGGTAAATCACTGGTGCCATGAAAAAGTGACCTACCGGGGTTCCGATGTAAGAACGTCTTCCCCTCTGGCCACGATGAAGAATGCCTATGGACGTTGCGGTGAAGAATCCACTTTTACGGTTGCCGCATTACGCGCAGCATGTATACCTGCGCGCCAATGCTATACACCCCGCTGGGCGCACAGCGACGATAACCACGCCTGGGTGGAGGTCTGGGTGGATGGGAAATGGCATTACATGGGCGCATGTGAGCCTGAACCGGATCTCGATATGGCTTGGTTTACCGGCCCGGCTAAACGCGCCATGCTTGTCAACACCAATGTATTCGGGGATTATGATGGCCCTGAAGATGTGCTGATCAAGGATCCGAGGTATACCAGGATCAACGTACTCTCTAATTATACCGCTACAAAGAAGATCTGGGTTAAAATCACCGGTCAGAAAAACAACCTGGTCGACAGCGCTGCAGTAGAGTTCCAGCTATACAACTATGCGGAGTTTTATCCCCTACAGCGATGTTATACCGGTAAAAACGGATTGTGCTCTTTTACCACGGGCTATGGTGACCTGCTCGTCTGGGCCTCAAAAAGCAACAAATTCGGCTATTGTAAGATCACGGTAGCCGGTACGGATACGATAACCATAGGGCTTGATCGTGACCCAGGCCAGGTTTATTCCGAAGTTTATGATTTCGTTCCCCCACCGGAAAAGAAGGTTGAAAGCGTGATCAGTGATTCCATCAGAAACCGGAATACAAAACGCTTTGCCTTTGAAGACCGGGTAAGAGCAGGTTATGAAAACACCTTCATCGACTCTGTTAAAACAGTCCGTTTAGCAGCCACTCTTAAGCTGAAGTCGGATTCGCTGTGGCAATTCCTCCATAAAAGCCGTGGAAACTGGCGTGATCTCATTGAATTCATTTCATCGGTCCCGGCTAAAAAAAAACAAGGGATCTTTTCTTTGCTGAATGAAATTTCCGAGAAAGACCTGCACGATGTAACACCGGAAGTTTTGGATGACAATATCCTCTATTCCCGGGTTTATGAGCCAATAACGAAGGATAAAGCCATCATCTGCGATTATATTCTCTCTCCCAGGGTTGACAATGAGTACCTGAAACCGTTCAAAGAATTTTTCCAACAGAGATTCGAAAAAGACTTAATCCTGAAAGGACGAAAAGATCCGGAAGTGATCGTGAAATGGATAAAAGAAAACATACGTATTGATGAGAATACCAATTATGGCAGGGCTCCACTAACCCCCATCGGTGTTCATGAACTAAAGGTCGCTGATCCGCATTCGAGGGATATCTATTTTGTTGCGGCTTGCAGGAGTTTCGGGATCCCTGCGCGGCTTGAGACGGCAACGCGAATCCCACAATATTTTATCAATGAAAAATGGCACGATGTATATTTCACCAAACCTCCTTTAAAAACCGATACCAGGGGGAAACTGGTTGTGAATAATTATCGTGGCAACGACCGCAAACCGGAATACTATATCCATTTCACCATCGAGAGGTTTGAGGATGGATTCTTTCGTTCGCTGGATTATGAAACAGATCCGGTTTTAAAATCTTTTCCCTGTACGATCAATGTTCCGCCGGGTGCATATCTGCTTGTTACAGGTAACCGGATCAGCGGTGGCACAGTGTTGACAAAACTTTCCTTCTTCAATCTTGAAGAAAATAAAACTAAAAACCTGGACCTTGAATTACGAAAAGACTTCGCCCCNNAAAAACCACATCAACGAAGGATGACGATCTTATCCTGATAAAGGATATTGTCGTTTTCTTCAATGATGAGGAAATAGAGACCGGGTGCGAGCGATTTAGAGATTATTACCGCTTCCCCTCCCCTGAAATCCGTCCTATAAACTTCTATTCCTGAAAGTGAACAAACCCTCAGCAAGTATTCATCTCCTGCTTTGAAATCAGGGCAATATATTGAATTTCCTTCCACCATCGGGTTTGCATAAAAACAAGGTTTCTCTTTCGCCGGATGTTCACCGATCCCAATGAATTCGGAATAAAAATAATCTGATTTTGTTGCATTCACCCAGGAGGAACTTGCACTTGTCCAGTTTTGCTGCAGTTCCTCGGCCAGCAGATTGTGCGAATCATAGGTATAAAGAACCTGAGATTTATTTGCCCACCCACTATTGGGAACATTCCACAACTGGTTCACCCAGGTGAGTGTATCTCCCTTTGAACTGTATGTGTATAAATTCCGGATCCCACCGGTGATCAGGAAGTTTCCCTGGTCCATATATAGGTTGTATGTTTCCGCAACTTTTTGTGATGCACTGTCAAGGATTTGATAAACATCTGTTGCCCACGATAAATTGATGGTATTCCAAATATTCCCCGTCATGGACTGCTGAACTCCCGATGTGGAGTATGTATAGTAAGTAAGAGAATCATTAACCCACTTTCCCTGATCTTGTTGATAATTTTGCGAGAGGATCGTCATCAGCCAGTTGAACTGATTGTAAATATAGGTTGTTTGCTCCACTGAATCCCATGCATTCAGTGATGAATTCCAGACTTCCTTCACCGCCAGGTTCGGCCTTGACGTAAGATTATAATAATAGGAGGTCCTTACCGTATTAATCCAGTTGGCAGCGGAATCATTCCAATCATATTCGAGGTGACTGACCAGTAAATTATTCACATCATAAACATTCGCATATTTAATAATGTTTTCCCATGTTGCAGTGGAACTCTGCCACCAAAAAATGATCTGCTCTGAGAGTTTCATGACTGCTGTATACGAATAAGTAGTTCTTGTCGTATTAAGCCAGTCTTGAGTTGTGGTATCCCAGGACTGGGTGATGTTTTCGGCAGGTAGCAGGCTGTCGTTGTATTGATAGGTATTCCTTAAACCAGTGGTGAATCTATGGTGCTGATTGTCCCATCTTTTATAATAGCTTGTATCTATTATGTTCTTTGTCAGGTAATGGGTGAACTGGTAAGTATTCCAATTATCGAAATACCAGAGCTGGTTTGTTATGGCCGATGGAGATGAAAATGTATCCGAATAAGTATAAAGGAAACGCACAAAATCAAGGAACTGCCCTGTACCCGTATCATACTGTTTGAAAAGACTCTGAGTCGTCTGGCCGGACCCATTCTTGATGAGGTAGTTCTCAATATTCAGCGACCAGTTATTAGTGACCCAGTTATAGCTATAAACTGAGTCCAGCAGAAGGACACCCGGATTCATTTGTCCGCTTGCTGCGCCTGTGCTGGCCAGCAAACATACGATGATTAATAAACGAAAAATATTTTTCATGGGACCGGTTGATGATTTGAAGGCATGAAGTTACAAAATTTTACCCGATCATGCTGAAGTAAAGATAGAAATTATAAATAAAAGAAGTCACAAAGTCACAAACGATTAAACAGCTAAGCAACTTTTTCCAGTGCGTGTAAACGTTGCAACAAGGTTGGATGGGAATAGTAGAAGAATACATAAGCTGGATGCGGGTGCAGGTTGCTGAGGTTATTCACCGAAAGTTTTTTCAATGCATCCATCAGGGCGACAGGATCAAAT
This sequence comes from Bacteroidales bacterium, assembly GCA_003142515.1. Lineage (GTDB taxonomy): Bacteria > Bacteroidota > Bacteroidia > Bacteroidales > FEN-979 > FEN-979. The sequence continues at coordinate 8,931 of PLMO01000034.1, read as the reverse complement.
TCAATTCCGGCAAACCGGTCGGCGGCATATTCATGTCTCCGGGAGATTAGATTCAGTATCAATCCCAGTATGAAAGAAAGGGGGCTGTACAATAGTCCGAAGGCAAGGATTCCCACATGAAAACTCTGTTTGATTTCATACCCGGAAAAACCGCTTACGGCCTGGCAAAGGGATTGCGCTATCGCGCTGTCCTTACGAATAAACAACGAGAGGATGAAAAGCATGATCCCGGTTTGCAGTGTGGAAAGAACGATCCCCATGAGGGTATGTTTTTTCTTATAATGACCGATCTCATGGGCCAGCACTGCCACAAGTTCTTCGTTGGTGTGATCCTGGATCAGGGTGTCGTAAAGAACAATTCTTTTTTTCATGCCGAGCCCGGTAAAATACGCATTGGCTTTCTTCGACCGTTTCGATCCGTCTATAATGTATATGTTCTTCAGTTTAAAACCCACTTTCAACGCAAAATGCTCAATGGCCTCCCTCAAGGGACCTTGGTCCAACGGCATTTGTTTATTGAAAAGCGGAACAATGAGGTTGGAATAGAACATCGAAATAAAGATCATAAAGAAACTAATAACGCCCCATGCAATCATCCAGAAATAGTTGCCCGTCGATTCATAGATCAGGATGATCAGGGAAAGTAATCCACCACCAATGATAATGCTCAGCAACAGTCCCTTCAACCGGTCGAGAATAAATGTTTTGGCAGTGGTACGGTTGAACCCGAATTTCTCTTCCAATACAAAAACATGGTAAACATCAAAAGGCAATGAAAGCAGGCTGGAAACGAATCCCAGGATTCCGAAGAAAAAGAGGGCCATCGGTATGGGATGGTGCGTATATTGCCTGACAAATGCATCCATCCAGGCAAATCCACCGGCCACGAGCATAAAAAGCATGGCCAGCAAGGTAAGCGTCGATAAGACGAATGCGAATTTTTGCTTGCTCTTCTCATACTGCTGTGACCGCTTGTACTTTTCCTGGTCATAGATCCCTTCCAGTTCTTTTGGGAGCTGATCGCTCCAGTAAGTCGAATTCAGATACGCCAGCAACCGCTCCAACCCATAATCCAAAACGAGGATCAACAGTATCGTATAAAAAAACATATTCGCCATTTTTCAAGACAACTAACAACTAACAGTTAACAGTTTAATTAAACAATTTCGTTATTTCGCCATTTTGCTATTTCGCCATTTTGCTATTTAATATACTCCGCTGCGCTTTCTGATAAACCACTCGGCAGAAAGCAGGGCAAGGATCAGCAGAAACAGCCACACATTTCCGGAAAGGTCGATAAACCGTTTTTGCGAGTAGGAAACCGGACGGATATCCTCCCTTTCCATAATTTTCTTCTTTAAGCCCTGAAGATCCCTTGCATAAAACATTTCGCCATCGTGGGCTTTAGCAACACGGTAAAGCAGGTTGTGATCAGCAACTGAATTCAGGAGTTCCAGGTTGAGCTTGGTGACGATGAATTCACCTTTCTTAGTATAGGTATTTCTGCCCGTTTTTACGGTAGCCTGGTAGGTGTAATTCCCGACCGGGAAAGTTCCCGCATTTAGGTAATAGGCTTTCTCGGTTTTTCCGAGAACGAACGGATATGAATTGTTCTTTTCATCGGTGATGGTAATGTTCACATCATCCTTGTTGATCAATTCATAGCTTTCATTGTAAACTTCTGCATCAAACTCAACATTTTCATTCTCCGGAAAACGGTTGCTGACCTTCACCTTAAAAAAGCTTTTATCCCCTTTTACGCTGAGGTATTGTATCACTTTATTAATAAGGTCGTCAAAAACTTTATGATCACTTTTCTGGAGGTAGTCAGACAATCGCCATTTCCAGAGGTTCTCCCCTGCAATAATACCGGTTTTCCGCTCCTGCGACTGGAAAAATAGGATCAGCGGAATCCGGGTATGTACATTTCCGATTTTCTGGTTGAAAAGGATGTCGGAAACCGGCGAATATTGATAAGCGCCCAGTGGACTCAGCAAAGGAGGTACATTCTTCAGAACATCCTGTAGGTCTTTATCCAACGTGAACAGGGAGAAATCCTCATTGAGGGAAGGAAAAGTTTCCGTAAAATTCGTCTTGTTTGAAGTAATAACCAACCCGGTTTTCAGGGCATTGAAGGCATCCACATTGGTTTCGGTTCCCAGAATGTAAAGCAGCGATACATTTGAGCTAATAAAACGTGAAAGATTGGAATATCCCTCTATAGATGGAAGCTGGTCGAAAATGATGAGGTCATATTTCGATGGTTGCTGGTTAAAAACATCCAGTTTGAACGTTTCAACTTCAAATCTCGTTGAGCCTTCGAGTGCCTGTTTTATGGCAAAAATATCCGGATGCGGCGATTGATAAATGATAGCGATTTTCTGCCGGGTTTCATCCACATCCACAAAGAATTCCTGTGTATTATTCAGGATCGAATTTTCGCCCGTCACCGGCTTGAGTAATACCTTGAAGCGTTGCAGTCCCTTTACCTTTGCTTCCAGCATCACCTCGATCTTGCGGAAATCCTTGTCTCCCGAAAATTGCAAGGCCTGTGTATAAAGCACCTCCTCCCCTTTCTTAACCTGGAGATCGGTCTTTTCATTCCTGCATTTATCTGCTTCAATCTGTATTTCGACAGGAAATTTATCGCCCAGGAATACAGATTTATTGCAGGTTACTTTTTTCAGGATTAGGTCACGGGACAGGTTGGTATCTCCCATTGCCACCGTAAATATAGGAAACCGGATTTTGTCTGCTGCGTAATACGGGTTGTTCCCTTTGTTGTAAATTCCGTCGGATGCAACGATCAGGGCTCCGATATTCCGATTGGCATAACGGATGTTAACCTCGTCAAACAAGGTTGAAATATCGGTCTGTTTCTCCGTGAAAGTTGTCTGTAATTCATTGGAGATCCTGTCTCCGAAAGAAAGTTCAGCCACTTCAAATTTTTTGCGCAGATCCCCGGTAAATTTCTGGAGATCCCTGGGGTATTCATTGCGGTAAAATTCCGAATCCTTTGAAAGCAGGATGGAGATTGAGTTGTCCTGTGCAAGTATGATCAGTGGTTTCTGGATGACTTCTGTCTGTTTTTTTACCAATGGGGATAAAAGGAGAAATGCGATCAGGGATATGGAAAGGACCCGGAATCCGGTCATCGCCCAAACAAGCCATCGACTGATATCATCCTTCCCTGTCCTGAAATAAAGGAAAAAAGCATAAATCACCCCGAGGAGGAGGCAGAAGAAAATAAAGCCAAACGGATATTCGGTGACAATTCCCAATGTCTTGTTCGTTTCTAAGTATGCAGACCCCCGCAAACACTAATGACCTGTCCGGTGATATAATCAGAAAAGTCGGAAGCAAGAAAGAGGGCGGTATTCGCTACATCATCCGGTGTACCCGGACGTTTCAATGGAATATCCTCCACCCAGTCCTTCCGGGTCTCTTCGGACAGATGGGCTGTCATTTCTGTTTCAATGAAACCGGGAGCGATCGCATTGCAGCGGATGCTGCGTGATCCCAGTTCCATAGCAATGGATTTGGTAAAACCGATGATCCCGGCTTTGGATGCGGAATAATTAGACTGGCCACCATTTCCTTCGATCCCCACCACAGAACTCATATTGATAATAGAACCCGACCGCTGTTTGATCATAATGCGCTGAACAGCTTTTGTCAGGTTAAAAACCGATTTCAGGTTCACCTTAATCACGAGATCCCAGTCAGCTTCAGCCATCCTCAACAGGAGGTTATCACGGGTAATCCCGGCATTGTTAACAAGTATGTCGATCTTCCTAAAATCATTCATTACATCGTTTACCAGCTTTTCGGCATCCGAAAAAGAACTTGCATCGGAAGCATATCCTTTTGCATTGATGCCAAATGCTTTCAATTCATCTTCCAGTTTCTTCGAATCGTCATTATATGCAATATCGGAGAATGCAATATGCGCGCCATGAGACGCATATTTCAGGGCAATGCTTTTCCCGATTCCCCGGTTTGCGCCGGTGATCAGTGCTATTTTTCCATCAAGGAGTTTCATTTCAATTTAATTAATTTCCGCAAAGATAAAAATAATTCAAANNTTCAGATCCACTTCACGATACTGAAATCCTGACGGTGAGGGAGATTGGGATTTTTCGGGAAAAGCCTGAGGGTAAAATCATAAACCCCGGCCTGGTTAAACGGGATATCACACGTATAGGTGGCAATATTGCGATCGGCTTTGGTTAACAACATTTCTCTTATAAAAATAGGTTCTTTGACCTCATCGTTCACTTTCTTTCCGAAAAGGATCTCGATGCCAATATCTTCAGGAGAAAGTTCTGCAAGGTTCAGAACGATTTCTGCCTGGAAAGATTCCCCAAGTATCAGGGGTTTCTGAGTAGAATCGGGAAGATTCAGGGAAACAACGTAAATATTATCCCATTCGCGTGTAACATGCCTTTTCCATGAGGCCATGTGCCGGGCCAGTTCAAAATTCCTGGCTGCCATTCTCGCCGAACGCTCAAAGAGCGGATCATAATACTGGCGAATATAATCATCCAGCTGCCGTTTCATGGTAAAATGAGGAGCAATTTCTGAAATTGTATTTTTAATGTAGGATATCCATCGTTCCGGGATCTTTTTTGAATTAACATCATAAAAGAGAGGAATGATTTCCTCTTCCAACATGGTATAGATTGTCTCCGCATCAAGTTCATCCTGGAAATGTGAATCCTCATAGGTGGATTCTTCCTTCAATGCCCATCCTGCCTCCGCACGGTAACCTTCCGCCCACCAGCCATCGAGCACACTGAAATTCACAACACCGTTCATCACGGCTTTCTCCCCGCTTGTTCCGGATGCTTCCAGCGGACGTGTAGGTGTATTCAGCCAGATATCAACACCACTGACAAGATATTGTGCAAGTTCAATATCGTAATTTTCGACAAAAAATATCTTTCCCAGGAATTCCGGGGTCTTCGACATTTCATATATCGCTTTGATCAGATCCTGGCCGGCTTTGTCTTTCGGATGCGCTTTCCCTGCAAAAATGAACCGTACAGGCATTTTTGAATTGTTTACGATCTTGGTTAACCGGTCGGGGTTCGAAAATAATAGATGGGCTCTTTTATAGGTGGCAAATCGCCGTGCAAACCCAATGGTCAGGGCATCATTCCTTGAAGCCTCACGCATTTTAAAAATCAGCTTCGGATTCTCATTCCGGCGCGTCATTTCATTGAATAACCTGTCATTCAGGTAATCGGTCAGCTTCTTTTTCTGTTCCACTCTGATTTTCCAGATTATATCTTCATCGACATCCTGGATCTTTGCCCAGACTTCCGGATTGGACTGATCTTCTTCAAATCCTTTAGGGAAATGTTTCCGATACAGTTCCTGCCATGATCTTGCAGCCCAGGTTGGATAATGAACTCCGTTGGTCACATAACCGATATGCAGTTCCTGCGGATAATAACCGGGATAAAGATCAGCAAACATCTCCCGCGTTACACGGCAATGAATTTTGCTTACTGCATTGACTTCCTGCGAAAGTTTGGAAGCCAGTATACTCATGGAAAAATCTTCCGTAGATCCTTCCGACATCTTACCCAGGTTCATGAATTCTTCCCACTTGATATTCAGACTCTCCGGGTAATGGGATAGGTAACGACGCATTAAATTTTCTGTAAACCTGTCGTGCCCTGCCTGAACCGGTGTATGCGTAGTGAATAAAGTGGAAGCACGCACCACTTCAACGGCCTGGTAAAAGGTCAGCTTATTGTTCTGAATGATGTTCCAGAGCCGTTCGATCCCGATAAATGCAGAATGTCCTTCATTACTGTGGTAAATATCCGGTTTCATACCGAGTACGTTGAGCATGCGGATCCCTCCGATCCCCAGCAAGAGTTCCTGCCGGAGACGGTTTTCAAGATCACCGCCATAAAGCTGGTGGGTGATCATCCGGTCGGCTTCAACATTCTCATCAATATCGGTATCGAGTAGAAACAATGGCACCCTGCCCACATCTAACCTCCAGATCTTGGCATACATGGTCCGGCCCGGAAGTGCGAATGTGATCTTGATCCAGTTGTTATTCTCATCCCGCACCGGTTGCAGCGGAAGATGCGTAAATTTCTGAGGGGTATAGGTCGCAATCTGATCACCAGTGATGGAGATCTGCTGCTGAAAATATCCGTAGCGGTATAAAAGTCCAATCCCAATTATATTATAGTTGGAATCACTGGCCTGTTTCAGGTAATCTCCCGCAAGCAGTCCAAGTCCGCCGGAATAGATCTTGACCGTATCATGAAGGCCGAACTCCATGCTGAAATATGCTACCTGCCGTGCCGGTTTGGCATCTGATTTCGACATATAGTCATCGAACTGTTGCGTAAGTTTGTTGAGCTTAGTGATAAATGCTTCGTTCCTGCTTAGATCCTGTAATTCCTGGAAGTTCAGGGATTCGATCAGGGGGATCGGGTTGTGTTTCAGTTCCTCCCAGCGTTTTTTATTGATCATTTCAAAAAGATCGTATCCTTCGCTGTGCCAGGTCCACCATAAATTGTTCGCAATACGGTTCAGAGGAAACAGATTTCCCGGAAGGTTTTGTTGCACAAAAACCTTCTTCCATTCCGGTCGCGTCTCAATAATCCCTTTGATAGGCATGGTTTGAATGTGGGCCTGTTTTCCTTTGTACAGATCAAATCTTACTTCCGATTTGACCAGGGCAAAAGTATAGGCGTCCCGGTAATTACTAATCAGGTTCTTCCAAAGGGCCGAACGGGATACCTCATATGCTTTCATGCGGATCTTAAGGATCTCTTTCTCGGTCTTGCTGCTCACTTGCAATACCGCCTTGATCATCTCATCCACCACAAACTCATCATTATCATCCCCTCTCGGGATGATGGTTATGCTGTCTTTTATGGTTGGATAAAGGGTTTTCACCCATTGCCCGAATCCGGCCAGCGAGGTGGTGATGGTGGGGATATGGAAAGCCAGGCTCTCTAATGGAGTGTATCCCCAGGGTTCATAATAGGAAGGAAAAATTGACCCGTCAAATCCTACCAGGAGGTCATAATAACCCAGGTTGAAAATGCCATCGTTTCCGTTCAGATAGGCCGGAACAAAGATCACTTTCACTTTATCACCGGGAGCATTGTGCAGGTCATTCTTTTGGATCCGCTGGAGGATAGCATCATTCTCAGGTTCATGAAGGCCATGTGTCAGGAATTCACCGGTCAACGGGTTGTGAAAATCCCTTTTCTCCATCCGTTCCAGCACTTCCGGCCTTGGCCCGAACTGGTGGGCAGGAATGGTGAGAAAAGCAATGATCTCCCGTTGCAAACGTGGTTGTTTATTGAGCCTTCCCATCACATCGATAAAAAGGTCAATACCCTTGTTCCGGAATTCGTACCGGCCACTGTTGATGATCAGGATGCTGTCTTTGGAAAGGGACTGATTCAGTAAGCCTTCGGCGACCTGGAACAGCTTTTCTTTTGCTTTGGCACGTTTGGTGAAATATTCCTCACGGGCCGGAACAAATGTATCATCAAACCCGTTCGGGGTCAGGATATCGACTGCCTTTCCGAGGAATTGCCTGCATTCATTATTTGTGATCTGGCTGACGGTTGTAAAAGTGTCTGCCATCTTTGCCGAGAGTTTTTCCAGCGATTGTTTTGAGGTGATCCCAAACTGACTGGCCATGCCATCCCCGTCATAAGTGTCCATGTCACGGTAGAGCGGCAGGCCATGGCCCGCAATGCTGCGCCCCACAACCGTTGCGTGGGTAGTAAATACGGTGCCGATCTGTGGGACTTTATTCATGAGGTACAACACTCCAACCCCCGTCATCCATTCATGGAATTGGGCCACAATTTTATCATGGAAAGAAACATAATAATTATAGAAACTTTCGATGACTTTAGCGGCAGCATAACCGAACAGGGCCGGTTCCATATAGTCCCAGCCACCGGACAGCGAATTCAGCTTGTAGGTCTCCCAAAGCCATGCGAAGATTTTATCTTTCTGAGAGAAAGAAGGTGTGAAATCGATCAGCACTACCACCGGTTGACAGGGGATATTCCACCGTCCAACTTTGATCTTCAGGCCTTCGCTTTCTGCCTTCTGGCTCCATGCTTTATGAAGGAACTTGTCCTCCTGGAATTCGGGGTTCTCGTGGGTCTCTTTCCATACATCAGGCCCGATCAGTATGTAGTTATCGTGATATTCATTTACCAGGGATAGTGCTTTGGTAGAAATAACAGTGTATATCCCACCCACTTTATTGCAAACTTCCCAACTGGTCTCAAATAAAAATCCTGACGTCGTTGTGGGATCGTCTTTCATTCCGGTCATTCATCAGATTATTTAGTAAGTAACTTGATTTGTTTTTCGATAAGTTTTCTGGATTTTCTTATCTCAGATTCACTTATCGTTTTAATCTGTTGTAACAAATCTTTATAGGTTTTAAGTGCACGTTTACCAAGATTTTTTTCCATTTTCTCACGGAGTTCTTTGTTTGCTCCCTTCATGGCGGCCGAAACAGTTTCAATTTCAAGGTTCTTTATCACTTTCTTGATCTTGCTGTCCGACAAGGTGATGATATCATCAAAATTCAGAGATTTAAAAGCCTTTTCAACGGTTTTTTCCCGGGTTGTTTTCACAGGCGTCTTTCGGACATTTTCTGCCTTTACTTTTGCAGCCTTGATGGTGGCCACCTTTTGTATATGTCCTTCTTCAACCAGCTTTCCTTTGGTGGTGCGCGGAATTTTACGCACGGGTTCTGGCGCTTTTTCAGTTTCTTTTGGCAGTTTGGTTTTGGGTTTTGAAACCAATGCACTTTTCTTCGCTATCGCTTCTTCCACCCTTATGGTAAAATCGGAAAGCACATTCATGTAATTGATGAAAGCTTCATAAGGAGAAAGATAAGGGTTGAAATATTTATGA
>PLMO01000005.1 GCA_003142515.1 Bacteroidales bacterium | reverse complement strand
GACGATCTGTCGGGAAAGACCCTTGTTGCTGCTTCTTCTATGTCGAAAGATTTTGCCGATAAAAAGCTATCACACTTGGAAAAAGCCAAGCTCGTAGGTAAACTTATCGCTGAGAAGGCAATTCAGGCCGGGATCAGCTCAGTAGTTTTTGATCGTAATGGATATTTGTATCATGGAAGGGTCAAGTCTCTGGCAGAAGCAGCCAGGGAAGCAGGCCTGAAATTCTAAAAAAAGTATGAGCAACGTTAACATAAAAAGAGTCAAATCAAGCGAAATCGAATTCAAAGATCGTCTTGTCAGCATTCAGAGGGTAACCAAAGTTACCAAAGGAGGTAGGACCTTCAGCTTTTCAGCCATCGTAGTGGTTGGAAACGAAAACGGAGTGGTCGGGTATGGTCTTGGAAAAGCAAAGGAAGTAACGGCAGCCATCGCCAAAGGAATTGATGATGCCAAGAAAAACCTGATCAAGGTGCCGATCCTGAAAGGGACGATTCCACATGACCAGTTGGGCAAATACAGTGGTGCGCTTGTTTATCTTAAGCCTGCTGCTCCCGGTACCGGTGTAATCGCCGGTGGCGCTATGCGTGCCGTACTGGAGAGTGTCGGGGTGAAAGACGTTCTGGCAAAATCCAAGGGGTCTTCCAACCCACACAGTGTAGTCAAGGCCACCATCAACGCCCTGGTGAAGATGCGTGATCCTCATACGATTGCACAACTCAGGGGAATAGAACTAAGCAGAGTATTCAACGGTTAAACGCAGTTGAGAAATCATAATTTGGATAAACAAAATGAAAAAGATCAGAATAACTCAAGTCAGAAGCGGAATCGGCCGGCCTCTACGGCAAAAAAGAACCCTGCAAGCCTTAGGTATCCGCAGGATGCATCATACAGTTGAGAAAGAAGCTACCCCCCAGATCCTCGGGATGGTGGCAAAAGTAAGTCACCTTGTTACCATGGAGGAAGTAGAATAAAATTATCAGGCAATCAATCAGATAAAACGCAAAAGAGATGGATTTAAGTAATCTAAAACCAGCGAAAGGTTCGACAAAAAAACCAAAAAGAATAGGAAGAGGACAGGGTTCCGGCAGGGGAGGCACTTCTACACGGGGACATAAAGGCGCACAGTCAAGATCAGGATATTCCAAGAAACTTGGTTTTGAAGGCGGCCAGATGCCATTAGCAAGAAGGCTTCCGAAATTCGGTTTTAAGAATTTCAACCGGGTGGAATACAAAGGAATCAACCTGGACGTGCTGCAGACAATTTCTGAAAAACAGAACCTTTCCGTGATTACCCAGGATGTCCTGGTGAAGAGCGGATATGTTTCCAAGAATGACAGGATCAAGATCCTGGGACGTGGTGAACTGAAAGCCAAACTTGAAGTTACAGTACATTCATTTTCTGCTGCGGCAAAAAAAGCGATAGAAGAAACCGGTGGTATTGCGAACACACTTTAATCTGTTCTGAATGAAAAAGTTAATTCAAACTCTTCGAAACATATACAAGATTGAGGATCTCAGGAAAAGGATCATCTATACCCTCGGTATCATTCTCGTATATCGTTTCGGCGCTTATGTTGTTTTACCGGGTGTTGACCCCAGCATGCTGGCCAGCCTTCAAAATCAAACCAAGAGTGGTTTGCTTGGATTGCTGAACATGTTTTCAGGTGGAGCCTTCTCCAATGCATCCGTCTTCGCACTGGGTATCATGCCTTATATCTCTGCATCCATTGTCGTGCAGTTGCTTGGCATGGCAATCCCTTATTTTCAGAAATTGCAGAAAGAAGGGGAAAGCGGCAGGAAAAAGATCAACCAGATCACCCGTTACCTTACCGTGTTCATCCTGATCTTCCAGTCACCCGCATATATTGCAAACCTCGTTTCACAGCTTCCTTCTGAAGCCATCTATCCTTTCAGTTCGGTACAATTACACCATTCTATATTTTCCTTTTTCGGGGTCTCCTCCATCATCCTTCTTACTGCAGGTTCCATGTTTATCATGTGGCTTGGCGAACGGATCACGGATAAAGGAATCGGCAATGGCATCTCAATCATCATTATGATCGGTATCATGGCCAGGTTGCCTTTTGCGTTATTTGGTGAACTGGTTTCCAGGATGGAACAGAAAGGCGGCGGAATGGTACTGTTTGTTGTTGAAATTGCATTTCTTGTTTTTGTTATCCTCGTCACCATCCTGCTTGTCCAGGGAACCCGGAGGATCCCTGTTCAATATGCCAAACGGATCGTCGGGAACAAACAATACGGTGGTGTTCGCCAGTACATTCCCTTAAAGGTGAATGCAGCAGGCGTAATGCCTATCATCTTTGCACAGGCCATCATGTTCCTCCCGCTTACACTGGCAGGCTTTGCCAATTCGGAAACATTGACGGGCTTTGCACGGGTTTTCACTGATTTTAACAGTTTTCCTTATAATGCGACATTTTTCCTATTGATCATTGTCTTTACTTACTTCTATACGGCTATTACGGTGAATCCGAACCAGATGGCAGAAGATATGAAGAAGAACGGAGGATTTATCCCAGGTGTAAAACCGGGTAAAAGGACAGCCGAATTCATTGACAATGTGATGTCGAGAATTACACTTCCGGGATCCATCTTCCTTGGCTTTGTCGCCATCATGCCGGCATTTGTCAGGTTAGTGGGTGTAAACACACAGTTTGCCCAGTTTTACGGAGGTACTTCACTGCTCATCCTGGTAGGCGTTGTGCTTGATACTTTGCAGCAGATCGAAAGCCATCTGCTCATGCGTCATTATGACGGTCTTACCAAATCGGGCAGGATAAAGGGACGTTCATCCTTCAGCATGACCGGGTAGGAACGTCATAATTCATAAAAACTGAATGGAACTTAAAACGGAGGAAGAAATAGAATACATGAGGGAAAATGCTCTGATTGTGAGCAGAACCCTTGCCGAAGTGGCAAAATGCATTAAACCCGGGGTTACCACCCGGATGCTGGATACGATCGCAGAGGATTACCTGAGGTCGGAAGGGGCGGTACCAGGGTTTAAAGGATATAACGGATTTCCGGCTACGTTGTGTACCTCTCTTAATGATGAGGTGGTACACGGGATCCCGGGAGATAGAGTTCTTAAAAATGGTGATATTGTTTCGATTGATTGCGGGAGCATCAAGAACGGTTATTACGGCGACTCTGCCTATACATTTGCAGTTGGAGAAGTAATACCTGAAGTGCTCAGCCTGTTGAAAAGAACACGCGAATCCTTGTTCCTGGCGCTCGATCATGCAGTTGCAGGAAAAAGGATCGGCGACATCGGCTCAGCGGTCCAGGAACA
>PLMO01000182.1:32551-55124 GCA_003142515.1 Bacteroidales bacterium | reverse complement strand
ATTCTTGAAAATATCCTGAAAGGCCATCCTGTATTGCTGAACCGTGCACCCACATTGCACCGTTTGGGCATCCAGGCATTTCAGCCGAAACTCATCGAAGGCAAGGCCATCCAGTTGCACCCGCTCGTATGTACGGCTTTTAATGCCGACTTCGACGGTGACCAGATGGCCGTTCACGTTCCATTGGGACATGCTGCTATTCTTGAAACTCAGCTCCTGATGCTGGCATCGCATAACATCCTGAACCCTGCCAATGGTGCGCCTATTACCGTACCTTCACAGGACATGGTTCTGGGTTTGTATTATATGACCAAAGAACGCAAATCGGAAGGTGATGCTAAAGTTGCCGGTGAAGGGATGACATTCTATGCCCCGGAAGAAGTAATTATCGCTTATAATGAAAGAAGTGTTGACCTCCATGCCGTTATCAAGGTGAGGATGAAAATAAAGACTGAGGAAGGGGAGATCAGCCGGATTGAAGAAACCACGGTTGGCCGTGTGTTGTTTAACCAGGTTGTTCCGGAAGAATACGGGTATATCAACCAGGTATTGACGAAAAAAGCGCTTCGCGATATCATTGGCGATATCCTGAAAAAGACCGGAACAGCCAAAACAGCCAAGTTCCTGGATGATATCAAAGACCTTGGATTCAGTATGGCTTTCCGCGGGGGACTTTCCTTCAACCTGGATGATGTGATCATCCCGGAGATCAAGGAAGAACTCATAAACGAAGCTGTTGCGGAAGTTGAGGAAGTGGTGAACAACTACAACATGGGTTTCATTACCAATAACGAAAGGTATAACCAGATCATCGATATCTGGACTCATACGAATTCGCAGTTGACCCAGAAACTCATGACCACCCTTACGAAAGATAAACAAGGATTCAACCCGGTATATATGATGCTGGATTCCGGGGCCAGGGGGTCAAAAGAACAGATCCGCCAGCTTTCCGGGATGCGTGGTCTTATGGCGAAGCCTCAAAAATCAGGCGCTTCCGGTGGTGAGATCATTGAAAATCCGATTCTGTCTAACTTCAAGGAAGGATTGTCCGTTCTTGAGTATTTCATCTCGACACACGGTGCCCGTAAGGGTCTTGCCGATACTGCCCTGAAAACGGCAGATGCCGGTTACCTGACCCGCCGCCTTGTGGATGTTGCCCAGGATGTGATCATCTCCGAAGAGGACTGCGGAACACTCCGGGGACTTACCATCACTGCCTTGAAGAAGCAGGAAGAAGTTGTAGAATCATTGTATGACAGGATCCTTGGAAGGGTAACCCTCCATGATATCTACCATCCGCAGTGGGGTGAGCTGATCATTCCCGCAGGTTCTGAGATCACAGAAGAGATCGGGCAGGTCATCGAAGATTCGCCGATTGATTCTGTGGAAATCCGTTCGGTACTGACCTGTGAGTCGAAGAAGGGCGTTTGCGCCAAGTGTTATGGCCGTAACCTGGCAACCGGCAGAATGGTTGAAAGGGGAGAAGCTGTAGGTGTAATCGCCGCTCAATCCATCGGGGAACCGGGTACCCAGCTTACATTGCGTACATTCCACGTCGGGGGTGTTGCCGGTGCCCACATTGCAAGTACTTCCCGCATTGAAGCCAGATACGATGGTATCCTCGAGATCGATGAGCTCCGTTCGGTTAGTTCTACATCCGGCAGCGGTGAAAAGATCGAGATAGTTATTGGCCGTTCAGCTGAAATGCGCATCGTGGATAAGAACACCCGCATTGCCCTCAGTTCAGCCAATATTCCTTATGGCGCCAACCTCTATTTCAAGAGCGGCGATACCATCAAGAAAGGGAATATAATCAGCGACTGGGATCCTTACAATGCTGTCATCCTTTCGGAAGTTGCCGGTAAAATCAGTTTTGAAAGCATTATTGAAAATGTTACTTACCGTGTGGAATCAGATGAACAGACCGGATATCATGAGAAAGTTGTCATCGAATCCCGCCAGAAAGCAAAGAATCCTTCCATCAATATTCTGACTGCATCGGGTGATGTAAGCCGTATCTATGATATTCCTGTAGGCGCTCATATCGGTGTTGAAGACGGCAGCAAGATCAAAGCCGGGGAAATCCTGGTCAAGATCCCGCGTGCCATAGGTAAAGCAGGCGACATCACGGGAGGTTTGCCAAGGGTAACTGAGTTGTTTGAAGCAAGGAATCCGTCCGATCCTGCCATCGTTTCCGAAATTGATGGTGTGGTATCCTTTGCAAAGAAGCTGAAGAGGGGAAACCGTGAAGTTATCATCACCTCAAAAACAGGCGAAGAAAAGCATTACCTTGTTCCTACAACAAAGCAGATCCTGGCACAGGAAAACGATTATGTGAAAGCAGGTACTCCGCTTTCTGAAGGTGCGATGACACCCAGCGATATCCTTGCCATCAAGGGCCCAATGAAAGTCCAGGAATACATTGTGAATGAGATCCAGGAAGTTTACCGTCTCCAGGGCGTTAAGATCAACGATAAGCACTTCGAGACCATTGTCCGCCAGATGATGCGTAAGGTTGAAGTGGAAGATCCGGGTGATTCCAAATTCCTTGAAGGCGAACTGGTTAACAAAATCGATTTCCAGGATGAAAATGACTGGATCTTCGGGAAGAAAGTTGTAAACGATCCAGGTGATTCAGGAACCCTTAAACCGGGACAGATTATCAGTGCCAGGAAACTGAGGGATGACAATTCCATGCTGAAGCGAAAAGATAAAAAACTGATTGAAGCACGTGATGCACAGCCTGCCACTGCACGCCAGGTTCTGCAGGGGATCACAAGGGCTTCTTTGCAGACCAAGAGCTGGATCTCGGCAGCCTCCTTCCAGGAAACTACCAAGGTCCTCACCCAGGCAGCCATCAATGCACGCCAGGATGAACTTCTGGGCTTAAAAGAAAATGTGATCGTTGGCCACCTTATCCCGGCAGGTACCGGTTTGAGAGATTATGACAACCTGATCGTAGGAAGCAAGGAGGAATACGAAACACTTATGGCATCAAAAGCTGAAGAATAAAAATAAAAGCCATGACAGAAAATAAAAATACCCAGAACCAGATCAACATTGAGTTACCGGATGATATCGCCGAAGGAATCTATTCCAACCTGGCCATCATCACGCACTCGCCTTCCGAATTCGTCGTCGATTTTGTCAAGATGATGCCGGGAGTACCAAAGGCTAAGGTGAAATCACGCATCATCCTGACTCCGCAACATGCAAAACGGCTCTATAAGGCGTTGAAGGATAATATCGCCAAGTACGAATCAATGCATGGAGAGATCAAGATTACCGAAGGGGAGATCAATTTCAACCTTGGGATGCCTCCTGCACAGGCATAATCAAAATATACCCATTTGAGATAGCCCATATTATTTGGGCTCTTCCGATTTTTTCACTTCTTCCTCATAGGGGATGGCGGAGATATTCCTTTTCTTCGCAATCGTAAATCATATCATGTCCCCAGCACCTTAAAAAAGATATAGCTGCAATAATATATAAAAAGCAAACCGCTATTGCCCTATCTTTGTATTCTCGTGAAAACACTGAAGCAATGTTAAAACCGGAAATCCGGAAAATCGTAATCCTTGGAGCCGGCCGGCTGGCTGTAAATCTTTCCATGGCCATCCATAAGAAAGGGTATGACATTGTTGAAGTTTGTAACCGGACGGAATCCAAAGGTAAACGCCTTGCATGGAAACTAAAGGCCATGTATATTCCGGAACCGGCAATGATTACCCCTGATGCGGATCTTTATATCCTGGCTGTGAGTGATACGGCCATTCCACTATTGCTTGACCGGATTAAAACCGGGAACCGGCTGATTATTCATACGTCCGGTTCTGTGAAGATGGATGTCCTGAGGGAAGTGTCAGAAAATTTCGGAGTGATCTATCCATCGCAAACCTTTACAGACCATAAATTGCTACGTTTCCGTAATGTTCCCCTTTGTATTGAAGCCAGTTCCGGAAAAAACCTTCTTCTGCTCAAATCTTTCGCGGGCTCACTCTCCGAAAAGGTATATACGATCAACTCTGACCAGCGAAGGATACTTCATCTTTCAGCTGTATTTGCAAGTAATTTCACCAATTTCATGGTTGCCATTTCACAGGAATTGCTCCTGGAAAACGGGATGGATTTCAGGATACTGGAACCCATCATCCGGCAGACTGCAGGCAATGCATCTTCCGACGATGTTTTTAAAATGCAGACCGGACCGGCAGTGAGGGAAGACAGGGAAACCATCCGTGAGCACCTTCAACTGCTTTCAAACCATCCTGACTATAAAGAGATCTATGATTTGATCACACGGAATATCATCCAACGTAAAAAGAAATCATGACTGACTATAAACCAAACCTGAAAAACATCAACACCTTCATTTTTGATTATGATGGTGTTCTTACTGACGGCAGCGTCATCACACTGGATGACGGGGAAGCTTACCGCACAACCAATGTAAAGGATGGCTATTCCTTGCAGCTGGCTGTGAAAAAAGGCTATCGCGTGGTGGTACTCTCAGGCGCTAAAGCCGATTGCATGATCAACAGGCTGAAGTCACTGCAGATCAAAGATATTTTCCTGGGAATTGAAAACAAACTGGAAGTATTTAACAACTACCTGTCGGACAATAACCTTAAGGCAGACCAGGTTCTTTTCATGGGAGATGACATCCCCGACTATGAAGTCATGCTGAAGGCGGGTATTTCAACCTGCCCGGCCGATGCAGCTGAAGAGATCAGGAAGGTAGCAAACTACATTTCACATGCACCCGGTGGAAAAGGTTGTGTGAGGGATGTTATTGAACAAGTGCTCAAGATCCAGGGCAAATGGATGAATGATGACGGATACCATTGGTAAATTATGAATTATGAATTATGAATTATGAATTATGAAATATGAATTAGGGGTGAAAAAGATTCAGATAATTCTTAGGCTGATCCGTTGGCAGAATCTGGCGATTATTATTCTGACTCAATTTCTTTTGCGGTTCGGGATCCTGAATGCCTTTCTTTTTCCTGATCACCCGCGGATGTTGTCGGGATTGCTTGATTTTTCGCTCCTGGTGGCTGCAACGGTATTGCTGACTATTGGCGGATATCTGATCAACGATTACTTCGATATCCGCATAGATTCTGTGAACAAACCGGAAGGCAACCCGGTCAGAACTGCGATCAGGGGCCGCAGTGTAATCCTGGCGCACATCATGGTCAATGGCCTCGCCATACTGATGGGTTTCTACCTTGCAATCCGATTGAGATCGGTAAATTTCGGCCTCATTTTCCCTTTCGTTTCAGTGTTGTTGTGGTTGTATTCCGCCCGATACAAACATACGCTTGTCTGGGGAAACCTCGTGGTTTCCATCCTCACTGCCCTGGTGATTTTTATGGTCTGGTATTTTGAGTTCCTTCACCTTCGCCTTACCCCTTCGGATTTTTCACAGGTAGTGCCAGAAATGACAGAAACGAACCGGTATTTCATTGCGTATGGGTTATTCGTTTTCCTGGTTTCATTCTTCAGGGAGATTATTAAAGACATGGAAGATATTGCGGGAGATAAGGAATATGGCTGCCGCACACTTCAATTAATTTCATCCGGCATCTGTAAATAATTATGATTAACAAACGATTTCAGGCTAAAAATCTCATCCTCGCATCGGAATCTCCGCGACGTCGATACCTGCTCAAAGAACTGGGCCTGGATTTTGAGATCCTTGTCCCAAAAGTCAGGGAACATTATCCGGACAACTTTACTCCTATGGAAGTTGCTGTGTACCTTGCCGAGCTTAAATCCGATAATTTTAATGCCTCCCGTTTTTCGGAAAACACTATCCTGATCACTGCTGATACCATTGTTTCGATCGATGATCAGATACTGGGGAAACCCGGGAATTACCAGGAGGCCGTTTGCATGTTGCAGAAACTATCCGGGCGCAAACACGATGTGATCACAGCAGTTTGCCTGAAATCGAAAACCCGTCAAAAAACTTTCCATGTCCTTTCCTCGGTTTATTTCAAGGAACTGAGCATGGAAGAAATCGACTATTATATCGAAAATTTCCGTCCTTTCGACAAAGCGGGCAGTTATGGCGTACAGGAATGGATCGGGTACATCGGGATCAGTAAAATTGAAGGTTCTTTCTTCAATATCATGGGATTACCGGTCAAAGAATTATACGAAGAACTCCTTCTGTTTTGAAAATTATAATTTCTGCTTTTACTGTGTACAGTTACAACCTGAAGCATCCTCAATAGGCTCCATCGAAACATCATCAATGAAGTAATATGCCGATTTAAAGGTAGATTCATTATTTGGAAAGGACAGAAGGCTTAAGATTCGCATGGTATTTGAATTAATCAGTCAAATATAGCGCAAAGTTACAGGATTTATTGCTAATTTTGACGCGATATTGAATCATGAGACCGCTTGATTTTACGTCGCACGAGGCGATGGCCTCATTGAAATCCTGGGAAACCGATGCTTAAAAAAAATTCATTGTGGTTGGGTATGGGGATCGGCCTGGTTGGTCCGTTGATTCTCTTTGGCATCATCTATCTCGTAAAAATGCTCCTAGGACACTTGGCGCTGGAGAAGGCCATGTTTGTGAGTGTTGCCCTGAATATCGTCCCGATCCGATATTATTTCATCAGTGCAAAGATGGACCGGACCGGAAGAGGAGTGCTTGCGATGACTGTGATCCTGATCATCGTAGTAACCATAATACATATATGAAGTACTATATCATTGCAGGAGAAGCATCGGGTGACCTTCATGCCTCCAACCTGATGAAAGAGCTGAAAAAGCTGGATACAGAAGCAACATTTCGTTGCTGGGGCGGTGATCTCATGGCAGAACAGGGCGCTGATCTTGTACGACATTACCGGGATCTTGCTTTTATGGGTTTTTTTGAAGTACTGGCCCATATCAATACGATCGCAAAAAATATCCGGTTCTGTAAAAAGGATATCCTCGAATATCATCCTGATGTTTTGATCCTGGTTGATTATCCCGGGTTCAACCTGAGGATCTCCCGGTTTGCCCATGAACACGGGATCAGGGTTTTTTATTACATATCTCCTCAACTATGGGCCTGGCGTTCTTCACGCGTAAAAACGATCAAAAAGAATGTTGAACGGATGTTCGTCATCCTTCCTTTTGAAAAAGAGTTTTATGCACGGTATGGGTATGAGGTCGATTTTATCGGCCATCCGTTACTAGATGTGATCAACGGGGATACAACTCATCCCGGCAGGAAGGCCTTCCTTGAAAGGAATCATCTTCCGGATAAACCCCTGGTTGCTTTATTGCCGGGAAGCCGTCGCCAGGAGATCCGGCCGATGCTTGAGTCCATGCTGAAAATTGTTTCTTCTTTCGGGGAATATCAGTTTGTCATTGCCGGTGCACCCTCGATCAACCCTGATTTTTATACAGGTATCACCACAGGGTCTTCTGTCTGTGTTATTACCGGGCAAACCTATGATCTTCTTCGTTATTCGGAAGCAGCTCTCGTCACCTCCGGAACAGCCACCCTGGAAACAGCCTTGATGGGCATTCCACAGGCGGTATGTTATAAAGGCGATTTTATTTCTTTCCTGGTCGCCCGGTCGGTGATCCGTGTAAAATATATCTCACTGGTCAACCTGATCATGGACAAGGAGATTATTCGTGAACTGATCCAGGATGATCTTACCAGTCAAAATCTCCGGAATGAACTGAAAAAACTCCTGGATGGAAAAGAGCGACAGGAAATCATCCAGACCTATGCCAGCCTCAGGGAAAAACTGGGTGGCAGCGGTGCATCCGTTAAGGCAGCCGGCCTGATGATACAATACCTGAAGAAAAATCAAGTTATTAGATAATTAAAACCTAAAATGAAAATGGAAAGATTGAGAAAAACATTTACCTTCTTATTCCTTTTTTCAGCCGTGTTTGGGATTACTCACATGATGGTTTCCTGCCAGCAATCGGCAAATAAACAAAAAAAAGCCACAGGTGGGGTCACCCAAATGAGTCAAACTGATACCAATCACGCTGTTAAGAGCGGAACACCTGCTCCGGTTGCATTGAACCAGGAACCACAGAATCCTTCAGGGGCTACTCAGCGAAAGACATTAGATCACCCGGTTGTATTGGATCGTAATTTCAGGAAGGATCCCAATAACCCGAACACCAAGATGCTGAGTGCTTTTGCGAATAATTCGGTCGAAAATCTTGGCCCGGTCCAAAAGGTCTTCATAGACCCAGAAAAGAAAAAAGCCCGGGAACTTTATCTTAGCGGATCAAAAAAATCTACTGATGGCGACCAGAATGGAGCAATCGAGGATTTCACCCAATCCCTCAACCTGTATAAAATGCCCGGGGCCTATTTAAAACGGGGTTATGCAGAATTGTTAAAAGAGGACTACAACAGTGCCCTCAACGACATGAATGAAACGATCAAGATGAACCCCAACCTCGAGAAAGCCTATTTTGGCAGGGGCATTTGCCATTTTGAGCAAGAGGACTTCAAAGCAGCAGAGGAAGACATGAAGAAATTTATCGAAAAGGATAAAACTACCCCGATGGCTTACAATTACCTTGCAGGGTGCCGGTTCATGCAGAAGGATTTTAAAGGCGCACTGGAAAATTACGAGATGGTGGCCAAACTGGATCCGAATTTCCCGGATATTTATACCAACCGTGGTATGATGAAACATTACCTGAATGACCTGAAAGGCGCTGTGGCGGATTACGATAAAGCATTGGCCATCGATCCGAACAATGCCACCGCTTATAATAACCGGGGTGGCGCAAAGCTGAACCAGGGGGATTCAAAAAGCGCCCTGGAGGATTTTGACAAAGCAATCTCACTCAAAACAGATTATGCCGATGCCTATGACAACAGGGGCAAAGCCAAGATCAACCTGGGCGACAATACAGGCGCCTGTGAGGATTGGCAGAAAGCATATAGTCTGGGACTTGAAGCCACGAAAGAGCTGATTGATAAGTATTGTAAGTAGAGTAACATAGTCACAGAGTCACAGGGTCACAGATTAATTGATGAAAATCAGGAATCACGTTCTGATACTTTTTTTTTCCTCTTCAATTTTATCGTTGTCTTCTTATTCCCAGACGACAGTTAAAGAACTTGTCGCCGATGGGATCCTGAAAGCGAAACTCGGGGATTACAAAGCTGCGATGGCTTCCTTCGACCAGGCCATTGCGCTGGATTCTATGGAAATCGAACCCTACTATAACCGTGGCATCACACGAAGTGAACTGAAGGATTACAAAGGCGCCATTAAAGACTTCTCAAAGGTGATCTACATTCAGCCATCTTACCCGGAACCTTATTTTAACAGGGCACTTGCAAAAGATTATCTGAAGGATTATTCCGGAGCCATTGACGATTACAACAAAGCGATCAACCAGAAAGGGGATTATGTAGAGGCTTACCTGAACAGGGGATTGGCCAAGTTTGATCTGGAAGATTACAAGGAGGCTGCCAATGATTTTACACGGGCATTGCAATTCCGGCCCAACTACCCGACTGCCTTATACAACCGCGGACTGGCCCGGTTTAATATGAACGATTATGAAAATTCCATCGCTGATTTTAACGAGGCCATCAAATACGATACGGTTTCGCCCGAGTATTTCAGCAGTCGCGGTGCGGCCAAAGCAGCAGCCGGGTATTTTGAAGATGCGATCCTCGATTTCAGCGTGACCATAAAACTGCTGCCTTCTGATCTCAATCCTTACATGAACCGCGCGCTTGCGCATCTTTACCTGAAAGAGTACCAGGCTGCTTCCGATGATTATTCCAAAGTCATAGAGATTGATTCTTACAATGCAGATGCATACCTGAAACGAGGCGTTGTACACCAATATATGGAGGACATCCCGGGTGCGTGTGAAGACTGGAAAAAAGCGGATGAACTGGGTTCTGAGAAGGCCCGGACCTATGTCGATAAATATTGTTCCCCTTAAACATATTACCTTTTCATTTCTGACCGATTAAGGGATTGATTTCAACCTCCGGGTAATAATGAATCCCTGGCGACAATTTCCCCTGGTACGGTTGATCCTACCGGTTTTTATCGGCATGGCAACCGGTATCTTCTGTGAAATGGATATAAAGGTTCCGCTGGCACTTCCGGGAATGATCTTCCTTTGTTTCGGATTCCTCGTGTTCTTTCCGAAATTCATCTTTTCCTATTCCCTTCGGTGGATAACAGGGATCCTGATATTCCTGCTCACTACGTTGTTCTCCTTCAGGATTATGCTGATGGGAAAAGATACCCTGAACAACGATTATTTCGGAAACTTACAATCTATTCAAAGTTACTATATCGGGGAGATCATCGAGCCGGTGATCCAGAAGCAAAAAAGCACGAAGGTGATCATGCGGATCACCTACATGAAAGAAAGCGGGAAATGGAATAAGACGGTGGGAAGCGCACTTGTTTATATCGGGAAAAGCCTGCGTTCGCAGTTGCTATGTTATGGTGACCGGCTGGTGATGAATACGCAGTTTACGGTGCCTGAAGGATCACGGAACCCGGGTGGATTTGACAACAGGCGCTATTTACGTCTTAGGGGGATTTACCGGCAGGCCAATGTGAAGCCGGATCACTGGAGGTTGATTTCCAATGGAAACAGGAACCCTGTTTTTCAGATGGCTCTTTCCTGGAGGGATAAAATGCTGATGCTCCTGCGGAGCAACGGCATGAAAGGCAGGGAATTCGCGGTTGCAGGCGCACTGCTTCTTGGCTATGTAGATGAAGTCGACAATGACCTCATGCGCGACTATTCGGCAACCGGCGTGATGCATATTCTTTCCGTTTCCGGGATGCATGTGGGAATGATCTTCCTTGTTCTTGACAAACTGCTGGCATTTCTTGAAAAACGTAAAAACGGGGCCTATGGCAAAGCATTACTGGTTGTCGTTTTTATCTGGCTGTATGCCCTCATTACCGGGCTTTCCCCCGCGGTGATGCGGGCTGCTGCGATGCTCAGCCTGGTGGTGGTTGGCAAAGCCATGAAACGCCATCCCGATATCCTGAATATACTGGCTGCTTCGATCATTTTTCTCCTGGTTTGGCAACCCATACTGCTGGCTGATCTTGGATTCCAACTTTCCTATCTTGCAGTGGCTGGTATTGTACTTCTTTACAAACCGGTATACGACCTCTTTGTTCCCGTCAACGGGTTGCTGGATAAAATATGGTCGATCGTGGCTGTTTCGATAGCGGCACAATTAGTGACGCTTCCCCTCTGCCTCTATTATTTTCACCAGTTCCCGAATTATTTCATGGTCACGAATATCATTGTGATCCCGCTCTCGAACCTGATCATCTATACCGGGATTCTCGCCCTTGCCCTTGGAAATATTCCCTGGGTTTCACTGGTAGTTGCCAAGGCACTCTCTCTGATGGTCTGGTTCCTGAATACATTTATTCATTGGATGGGGGCTCTGCCATTTTCCGTAAGCAGGGGAATTGTCATCACCTTTCCGGAATCACTAATACTTTACCTGGTACTGATCACCGGTGCTGTTTTTATTTCAGGAAAGAAAAAAATTTGGTTATTTATTTCTCTTTCTTTGATGATCCTGCTATCCGGAAGTTTTTTGCAGGAACGGTTCAGGCGGGTATCGGGAAGCACTATTACGGTTTATGATGTCAGGGGAACAGGGTTAAATGATTTTACAGCAGGAGGGAAGAGCATTCTCGTTGGCGGACTTTCTGTACTGAAGGATCCGTTTTTCCATGAGACGATGATGAAATCCCGCTGGAATGAGAAAGTAAACGGATTATTCGAATTTCAGAATCCCCTGCCTTCGTCTTGCAGCAGATCCTTTTATTACGGAGGATTTTTTTACAAGAAAGGAAATTTTATCAGTTTCCGGGGAAAGAAGATCGTGATCCTCGATAAAACAATCCCGGAGAAAGTAGTCAGGAAAATAAATGTGGATTACCTCATCGTTTCAGGAAGTCCGAAAGTCAAGCTGAGAGATATGATGAAACATTTCAATCCCGGATTAGTGATCCTTGATGCTTCAAATCCTTCATGGAAAGTTAAGGCCTGGATGAAAGAGGCACATGGACTTGGGGTGCGCTGTTATTCCGTTTCTGTTTCAGGTGCATTCAGGGAAGAGTTTTGATTACCCACAGCTAAGCGGCATTTGTAATGCCGCTTGAAATATTTGCATTCGTAATTATGTCCAACCATATTCATATTGTGGCACGAAGTAGCAAAAATGATCTAAGCGGGACGATCCGTGATTTTAAGAAATATACAAGCAAGAAAATTGTTGAATTGATTGATCTTTATGGAGACAGTCGAGAAGAATGGATGTTAAGGTTATTTCGGCATGCTGCTAAACGACAAAATAAAAAAGGGGACTTCCAGGTTTGGACACATGAGAATCATGCTATTGAAGTTTACGGTAATTCCTTTATTCAATCCAAAGTTGAATATATTCACAACAATCCGGTTCGGGCAGGGATTGTTAGAAGAGCTGAAGACTACAAATACTCCAGCGCCGGGAATTATGCGGAAAAGGAAGGTTTGCTTGAGATTATTCCGGTTGTACAATACTGAATCTTGGCAGGTTTGCGAAAGCAAAAATGCTTAGATTCAGTTATACTGAGCGTTAGAGTTTGCATTTTTATGCAAACAATAACAGCCGAAGTATAAACTGGAAAACGGTGAGATGATTAAAAGGATAATTTCAAATTATCCAATGTTCCGAGCGGCATTACAAATGCCGCTCAGCGAGGTTCCATTAAAACTTTGTTTGAGGGTTGAAACATAAATATAATTATTTTTCATAGTGCAGAGTAAAAATCAATAGTATATAAAAAAGATTAATCTACAACGATTTATTCTCTTAAATTATTTTTTTTTGTCGTTTTTCTTTGATTTTATAATTTATATTGTATATTTGGGAGATTTTTTCACATAACATATATGACATGTTGATCCGATTTCTTGTTACAAACTTTCTTTCTTTTAAAGAAGAAACAGATTTTAACATGCTTACGGGTAACTTTAAAACCCATAAGAACCATGTTTATAAGTTTGGAAGTATAGAATTACTAAAAGGAACTGCTATTTATGGCTCAAACGGAGCAGGGAAATCAAATTTGGTAAAGGCTGTTAAGTATCTTCATAGGTTAGTGGAAAAAGGATCAATATCGGTGGAGAATCCTTCTAATCCATTTAAACTAGATCCTAAAACGTCTCAATTACCAAGTAAATTCGAAATAGAATTTACCTTTAAAGAGAAAATTTATATATTCGGTGTATCTGTTACTAATGAAATTATTGAAAAGGAATGGTTACATCTCAAGGGGAAACAAAAAGGGAAAGAGGATGAGTTGGTTTTTGAAAGGGTTAGTAAAAAAGGAGATTCATCCTGTAAAATTGACATAAACCTAAAATACATTAAAACCGATGAGGATAGATATTGGGTTAAACACTATGAGTCGGAATTATTAAAACCGAACGAATTATTTCTTACAAAAGTTAAAAGTTCAAAAAAGATACCTGCGATTCATTCTGTTAATTATTGGTTTGAACAGAATCTAAAAATAATATTCCCAGGTGCAAAATTTGCCTGGATAATTAAACACTTGACCGAACGAGATGAGTTTCGCACATTTACCAATGAGATATTTTCTTCATTTCATACTGGGGTTGAAGAAATAACAACAAAAAAAGTTTCATTTGATTCATTTTTTAGTGGACTAGAGGGAACATTATCATTAAAAGAGAAAATAATTACTGCATGTAATACAGCTCGTTCAAAAGGAGAATCCTACGTATCAATCCCTGCGCCATTCTCAGGTGGAGAGCTAGCTTTTACTTTAGATGATACATCCCCTTCAAAATTATTTGTTCAAAGTCTAATTACAAAACATAAAACTTCGGATAACAAATTGATAGATTTTGATTTTGAAGATGAATCAGACGGTACCATAAGGTTGTTAGACTATATTCCTGCATTAGAATTAATTCTTAACAGAGATGTTACAATTCTTATTGATGAAATGGATAGGAGCATACATCCATTCCTTTTAAAAGAATTCGTAAGGAAAATTATGGATGAGACAAATACTAAAGGGCAATTAATTTTCACAACTCACGAATCAAATTTATTAGATTTTGAAATTTTTAGACAGGATGAAATTTGGTTTGCAGAGAAAGATTTATCAGGTAGTACACATTTATATCCTTTAAGTGATTTTAATCCACGATATGATCTTGATATTCGAAGAGGTTACTTAAATGGCAGATTTGGTGCAATTCCTTTTTTAGGTAATCTTAAGGACTTAAAGTGGAATATAAAACATGAAGAGGAATAGAGAATATAAAAAAGGAGGTCCCTTTAGAGATGCAAGTTTGTTTATTATTGCATGTGAAGGTGCCAAAAGGGAGGCGAACTATTTCAAGTTATTTAATGAAAAGTCTACCAGAATTCGAGTTGTTGTTAGAGAAGGTTCTAATTCGGGAGAAGATCCAGGTAAATCTGCACCAAATTGGTTGTTAGACTGGGCGATATGCAAGGTAGAGGAGTTTGGTCTTGGTGAAAATGATTCTCTTTGGTTCGTTTCTGATGTTGACAGATGGACACAGAAATCATTACGTATACTCAATGAAGAATGTAAAAAAAATAAAAATTGGTATATTGTCCTAAGTAACCCATGTTTTGAAGTCTGGCTATTCTTACATATTAGCGATATCTCAAAATCGACTTCCTGTACATGCAAAGAATTAAAGAATGAAATTCATAAATTAACAAGAGGGAACACACATGTAGAAACATTAATCAAAAATATTGATATAGCAGTTATTAGGGCAAAAAAAGCGGACCATGATCCATCGCATTATTTACCAAGTCAAAAAATAACAAAAGTTTACATATTAGCAGAAAAACTTATAGAAATTGTAAAGAACCCCGCTTGAAACTTTGCAGAATTTTTAATTCTGCAAAACCTTAGTTTATTCGTGAGACTCAAATTTTTAGAACGAAGTGATAAAAAATTTGTTAGTCGAACAATCCCGCTGAAAGCAGAGGGTATAATACCCCGCTGCTATGCGGCGGAATTTGGGTCCAGGGCTTGCCCTAGGGTTCATACCTGTGATTCTGATAATTGAAATAAAAAAAACCTTGTAACATGTTATATTACAATGCATTTTCTTTATTGGTGCGGACCGGACGGGACTCGAACCCGCGACCTCCGCCGTGACAGGGCGGCATTCTAACCAGCTGAACTACCGATCCTCAATTGAGGGTGCAAAAATAGTGATTTTTTTTAATAATCAAACTCTTTTTCTTGATGAGGGCTATGCGTTATTTGACTCTGGAGTTTCCTCGGAAAATGCAAGATAGAGATCTAATAAAAAAGATGGCTTCGTTAGGTGCCATTTTTTTTAATATTGAATGGTAAAGAAAACGAGATGCCCATATTAGTTTAGAGGAAAAAATCGTTAATATTGGGTCAGAAAAAGTAAAAAATATGAAAACAAGATTATTAGGTAACACAGATGTTCGCCTTTCCGCTATAGGACTGGGCTGCATGGGTATGAGCCATGCCTACGGCGTCCCCGACGATAAAGAGTCCATTGCCACATTATACCGGGCAATTGAATTGGGAATTAATTTTTGGGATACGGCCGATATTTATGGCAGCGGGAAAAATGAGGAACTGATAGCTCAGGTTTTAAAACCAAACCGCAACAAAATTTTTATTGCTACCAAATTCGGTTTTGTATCCGAAGACAATGGAAAATCTACGACATTCAACGGGTCGCCTGACTATTTAAAGAAAGCGGTTGAAGCCAGCCTGAAAAGATTACAAACAGATGTAATTGATTTGTATTATGCTCATCGGGTCGACCCCAATGTCCCTATTGAAGAAACTTTTGGAGCAATGGCCGATCTTGTAAAGGAAGGGAAAGTAAAATACCTCGGACTTTCTGAGGCTTCACCTGATTCCATTCGCAGGGCATATGCCGTTCATCCTGTTACAGCTTTGCAAAGTGAATATTCATTGTTGACAAGAGAAGTAGAAAAAGAAATATTGCCCTTGTGTAAAGAATTGAATATTGCATTCATTCCTTTTAGTCCGCTGGCTCGTGGGTTGGCAACCAACAAATTAAATATAGCCGAATTGAAAGACGGTGATTTCAGAAAATCTCTTCCACGCTATCAGCAGGAATATGCTGAAAATAACAGGCTTTTAAGCGAAGGATTGGCGGTTATTGCTAAGGGCATCGGCTGTACGGCTGCTCAGTTGGCATTAGCCTGGGTGTTATATCAGGGAGATTATATTATTCCCATTCCTGGTACCAAAAAAAGAAAATACCTTGAAGAAAATTCAGAAAGTGTAAATATTCAGTTGCCTGAACAAACTATGGCTGACATTGAAGCCTTGCTGAAAAAGTATCCAAATACCGGGGAACGATATAATGCCAATCACTTAAGGTTTGTAGATAAAAATTGAGTCTCCAGATACATTTTTTCTGATGAATAGTGAAGAATGAAAAGTGAAAAATAAAGAATGAATCCAGAATCCAGCATCCAGCATCCAGACTACTTCGCATAGCTGATGGCTCTTGTTTCCCTGATCACAGTGATCTTGATCTGTCCGGGATAGGTCATCTCGCTCTGGATCTTACGGGATAGGTCAAACGCAACCTGGCTGGCATCGGCATCGGAGATTTTATCGGCGCCCACGATTACGCGCAGCTCACGGCCGGCCTGTATCGCATAAGTCTTAACAACTCCCGGATAGGTCAATGCAAGCTCTTCAAGGTGTTTGAGGCGTTCGATGTAAGCATCCACGACTTCCCTGCGGGCTCCCGGGCGTGCGCCTGAGATGGAGTCACAAATCTGGACAATCGGGGAGATGAGGTCATTCATTTCGATCTCATCATGATGCGCGCCAATTGCATTGCAGATCTCCGGCTTTTCCTTGAATTTCTCGGCTGTCTTCATTCCCAGGATGGCATGTGGCAGTTCCGGTTCCGTATCTGGAACTTTCCCGATATCATGAAGCAATCCTGCCCGCTTTGCTTTCTTCGGATTCAGCCCGAGCTCAGCAGCCATGGTTGCAGAAAGCTTGGCTACTTCAATGGAATGTTGCAAGAGGTTTTGTCCATAGGAAGAACGGTATTTCATCTTCCCGATCATCCGGATCAGTTCATGGTGAAGGTTATGAATACCCAGGTCAATGGTGACCCGTTTCCCGGTTTCAATGATCTCCTGTTCGATCTGTTTTTTCGTTTTTGCCACGACCTCTTCGATACGGGCCGGGTGGATACGTCCATCCGTCACTAATTTGTGCAGGGATAAACGGGCAATTTCCCTTCTTACCGGGTCAAACCCCGATAGAATAATGGCATCCGGGGAATCATCAATGATGATCTCGATACCAGTCAGTGCTTCAAGAGTGCGGATATTACGCCCTTCCCGTCCGATGATCCTTCCCTTGATCTCTTCGTTCTCGATGTTGAATACCGAAACCGTATTTTCAATGGCATGTTCCGTCGCAGTGCGTTGAATGGTCTCGATGATGATCTTCTTGGCTTCCGTGTTTGCTGTAATCCGGGCTTCTTCGATAATATCTTTCATCTGGACCAGAGCTTCCGACCTGGCATCTTCTTTCAGGGTCTCGATCAACTGCATCTTAGCTTCAGTTGCAGAGAGGTTGGAGATGGCTTCCAGTTTTTCAATCTGGATTTTCTGGCTCTTTTCGAGATCCTGCTGTTTCTTGTTCACAAGATCCATCTGAGTCTGAAGGTTTTGCCGGATGATAACCGTCTCTTTTTGTTTTTTCTGAATTTCTTCTGTTTTCTGATTAAAAACAGTTTCTTTCTGTTTTAACCGGTTTTCATTTTTCTGTACTTCNNAGGATCTTGTCCCGCTTGATCATTTCGGCCTTTTCCATGGCCTCCTTCAGTATCATATCCCGTTTACGGTCCATGGCCTTCCGCAAAATTGTTCCTGTGATCAGTCCGCCGATGATGATCCCCGATACCCCGATGATAAGTATGGTCAGTGGGTCCATCGGCAATAGGATGCTTAATATGGTTAAAATGTCCATCTTTGGTTGTATTTAGTTAAAATAAAAAACCCGCACTATTCCAGAGGTATTGATAAACCTCAATTGACACGGATAGGGCTGCCTGGCATTTCGAACGTCCACTGCCGCTGCCTTAGCTGCGATTCCTGCCGAAGCAGGATGAGGCCTGTCCTGGATGTCTTGAGCTTACGCCCTAATGTTTGTAATGTTAGGTTTACAAACTGTTTGGAATGAATGCGGGTTACCTTTAGGTAGTGTCAAAGAACGTTTATGCTAACGGGCTTTTAAAAGTTCGTTCAAAGCATTGTCAATCCCTGTTAGTTTGTCATTCAGCAGGAGTTCTGATTCCCTTGTTGCCTGCTCATTCTGAAGAAAACTAACCGTGTATTCGAGTGCAACCATTGCCAACAGGTCCTGTTTGTCTTTAAACGCGTAACTGCTCGAATATTCCTTTATTCTTTTATCAATCAACTTTGCCGCATTCCTGAACAACTCTTCCTGCTCTTTTTCAACGACCAGTTTGTAAGGACGGCCGGCAACAGTTATTGATATTGAAAACTCACTCATTTGCTATGAACTTTACTTCTATGTATTCAGCAGCCCGATGCAATGATCAATTTCCCGCACAAGTTTTGCAATCCTTTCTTTTGCTTCTACTGCTCCTTCTTTATTTTCTATTGTTTTAGTTATTCTTATTGTATTTATTTTTTCTTCGAGTTGACGGATGATTTTTTTATGTTCTTCATGGATTTTTTTTAGTTCCTGAATTTCTTTTTGATATTCATCTGTTTTTTCCCTTAGTTGCTTCTGCTGTTCAATCAATTTCAGCAGTTTAGTTTCAATGTTTGTTACAAAAGATAATGCGCTTGTCATTTAGCAAAACAGGAAATGGTATTGCAAAGATAATCATTAACACATTGTATAGCAAAAAAAATGCACCTTTCACGAATGCCTGTCACGGGCTTATGATCGACAGGGTGGCATTCACGTTGTCGGTCAGTGAATCTGTCAGGGGGAAAGGAGGTCCCCACGATTCCTGTGACTGTGCTTTTGCGACACATACCAGGATGATTATAAGCATATAAAATCTTTTCATATGAAGTTTTTCTCAAAGTTAATTTTTTTTATAAAAAAAAGTTGAAAAAAAGATATTACCTATCTCTTCATTGACCGATTAATGCAGGATGATAAAATTGAGATGTGAGATGTGAGATGTGAAATGTGTTTTTATTTCATGATGAATGAACTTTAAAATAAATCTGGTATGAATGAAGAATTCCTGCATTACCTTTGGAAATACCGGCTGCTCGATCCCGAACTCCGCACGGTTTCCGGGGAACCTCTGGTCGTTCTCCATCCCGGTGAACACAACAGAGATGGTGGTCCTGATTTTTTTAATGCCCGGCTGAAGATCAACGGCACAACCTGGGCGGGCAATGTCGAGATCCATGTGAAGGCTTCGGCATGGTACAAACACAGGCACCAGCACGATCCTGCCTATGATAATGTGATCCTGCATACCGTGTATGAGAATGATGTGGAAGTTACCCGCCGGTCGGATGAAAAGATTCCCACGTTGGTTCTGAAAGGGCATTTTCCCGGTTACATCTATGATCGCTATCGTGATTTCCAGGAAAACATCAATTGGATTCCCTGCCAGGCGGTCATAGACGGCATGGATCCTTTTATTTTTGAGCAGTGGATCCCGGCATTGGCAGTGGAAAGGATAGAAGAGAAACTCCTTCTGCTGAAGAAGAGCCTTGAGGCCAGTAAATTCGACTGGGAAGAAACCTTTTTCCGGAACCTTGCAAGGTCATTTGGTTTCAGGATCAATGCCCAGCCATTTGAGCTGCTCGCCCGGTCGCTGCCCTGGAAGCTGCTTCAGAAGCATCGTAACAACCTGTTTCAGCTGGAAGCTTTGTTATTCGGGCAGGCCGGGATGCTCGAACAGGATTTCATGGAAGAATATCCCCGTTTACTGCAACAGGAATACCGGTTCTTAAAAGAAAAATATGGTCTTCAGGGAATTCCCGGTTCCTTATGGAAGTTTTTGAGACTACGCCCGTCGAACTTTCCGGCAATCCGTATCGCCCAGTTTGCTTGTCTCATCCATCATGCAAAGGATCTTTTTCTTTCCGTGCTTGAAAGCCGGGATCCCCGGGAGATGACCGATCTTTTTGGCGTGCAGGCTTCCGGCTATTGGGATACTCATTTTTTATTCGGAAAATGGTCCACGAGCAAACCTAAGTTACTCGGCATCGCCTCCATCCGGCTATTGACTGTCAACCTTGTTACGCCTTTTCTCTTTCTTTACGGAGAAGTAAAAGCACTCCCATCCTATAAAGAGAAAGGACTGGCATTTCTTGAACTTCTTCCCCCGGAAAGCAATTCCGACATCAGCCATTGGAACGAGATCGGGATCCCTGCACCGGATTCATTGCATACCCAAGCCCTCCTTCAGTTGAAAAGCCGCTACTGTGATAATAAACGATGCCTGGAATGTCGGATCGGGAATCAGTTGTTAAGAGAAATAGCGAGATAGCGAAATGGCGAATAGCGAACTATGAAACTCAGTACCATTGTCAAAGACTACCTCACATTTAACCGTATGGAACAGCGGGGCATTTTTGTATTGCTGACAATCTTGTTTCTGCTTGTGATCGCCAATGAGGTCGTGCCGGTTGTTGTTACGCCAAAACCCGTAGATCTGTCAGGGTTTGAGAAGGAGGTCGGGGCATTTGAAAATGCAGTCAGGATTGCAGATTCGCTGGAAGAGTTGGCTAGGAAATCTAAATATAAAAAATTCCGGTCTTATTCTGCATACCCAGGCAAGGATTCGTCGGGCATGTATAAGCCTTACCCGAAAGAGGTCTTTGTGATTGAGCTCAATTCGGCAGATACATTTGAATTGCAGCGACTGAGGGGGATAGGTCCTGCTTTTGCACGGAGAATTGTAAAATACCGGGAGAGGCTGGGAGGATTCACCGACAAATCGCAACTGCTTGAGATCTGGGGAATGGATACTTCAAAGTATAACGCAATCAAGGAACACCTGGCCGTAAACCCTGATTCGGTTCACCCGATCAACCTGAACACCGTTACATTCAAGGAATTGCTTGCCCATCCTTATTTCCCTTTTGAGACTACCAAAGCGATCATGCTCTATCGCAAAGACCATAAAAAGTTTGTAAGTACGGGGGAATTGAAAAACATCAAGGCCATTTCTGATTCAGCCTACCGGAAGATGAAGGTGTACGTTAANNTAAAGTTATAAAGTTATAAAGTTCATAAAGTTTATAAAGTTTATAAAGTTGTTTTAGTCCGTGAATTTTCTAAAATTTTCTTTAACCGTAGAGTCCGCAAAGGTTTACGCAAAATTCGCAAAGAAAAAATTATCCATTCTCAATTTTCAATTATCAATTAATTCACAATTCCTGCATTCACTCTTTATACTCATAGTTGTACCCTGTTCCCCCTGGTTGCCCGGTATCATCAGGCTTGTCGTCATTATCTTCTTTAATCTGATTTTCATCTTCATCTTCATCCTCCTCATTTTCCCATTCATAAACTTTTCCGTGCGGCCCTGAATTCCGGTAGTAAACTGCCAGCACGGTCCCGGCAAGTAATCCCATCAGGTGCGATTCCCAGGAGATCGGCTGATGAGGAAACAATTGAGGGAAAATTCCCCATACCAATCCTCCATATAGAAAAGCGATCAAAAGCGTGACCGCCATCAACCTGGAATCACGGCGGAGAATGCCGCTTAAAAAAAGAAAAGATGCCAGTCCGTATACAACACCACTGGCGCCGACATGTACAGAATCTCCCCGTGCGAAAAACCACACCCACAAACCTGTAGTAAGCCAGATAAGACAGAAGATCTTCCATGCGATGGAACGGTAGAAATAGAAGAGTAATCCCCCCAGGAAGAAGAAAGGAAGGGTATTGGCCGAGAGGTGGGAAAAATTGGCATGAAGCAAAGGAGCAAAAAGGATACCGGGCAGTCCTCTCCAGGTCAGGGGCGTTAATCCGTAAACTTCAAGATCAGTATTAAAAATCACCTCAAAGATCTTTATCAACCACATGAAGATGACAAAGATTCCCGGGATGACCAGGCTGCGGAGCATTCTCTTTTGTTCATCTTGCATCGTCGGTATACTTATTTGACCGGATCTTCGTTTCTAAAAGTAAGTTAAAATTAGTTAAAAAGCTTTTATGTTTACACAGTCCAAAAAAAAATATCTTACTTTTGAACCCCTGAAATCATTACTAATTAAGCCTTTCATGATACAAAATAAAATTTTTAGCAGTGTGGGCCGGTATATCTTTCCCGTTGTAATTTTTATCCTTTTATCGGTTTCCGGATCCGGGCAGAACAATAAACAGGACCTGAGCGGGATAAGGAAGTACAATGCCCTGATGCAGATGATCAAATTCGCTTATGTCGATACGGTGAATGAATCAAAACTGGTTGAGAAAGCCATCGTGGAAACATTGAAAGA
>PLMO01000182.1:0-32483 GCA_003142515.1 Bacteroidales bacterium | reverse complement strand
TCGGGCGATAAGATCATTAAAATTGAGTCGGAGAATGTTACCGGCAAGAAGATCACCAACCAGTTTGTTTTCGACCGTTTACGCGGCAAAAAAGGCACCAAGGTCAACGTTTCCATTTACCGTTCCGGGAAAAAAGACCTCATCGATTTTACCATTGTCCGCGACAAGATCCCTATCAACAGCATTGATGCATCTTACATCATAGAGCCCGGCATCGGGTACATTAACCTGACACGGTTTTCTTCCACTTCCATGAAAGAATTCACCGATGCCATGGTAAAGCTGAACGAACAAGGAATGAAAAGCCTGATACTCGACTTGCGTAACAATGGCGGAGGCTATATGAATACTGCCATTGAACTGGCAGACCAGTTCCTGGAAACAAAGAAACTCATCGTTTATACCCTGGGCCGGATGAGTCCCCGGGAAGATTATTATTCCACAGAAAAAGGAATGTTCGAGAAAGGGAAACTCGTGATCATGATCAATGAAAACTCAGCATCCGCCAGCGAAATCGTTTCAGGTGCCATCCAGGACCTTGACCGGGGCATCATTGTCGGCCGCAGGTCGTTCGGAAAAGGACTTGTGCAAAGGCCTTTCCAATTGCCCGATAGCTCGGAAGTCAGGCTGACCACCGCCCGCTATTATACTCCATCCGGCCGTTGTATCCAGAAACCGTATTCGGAAGGTGTGGATAAATATTATGAGGATTTTACCACCCGCTTAAAACATGGGGAGATGGAAAATTCCGACAGCATCAAGTTCCCGGATTCATTGAAATTCCATACTTCCAAAGGCCGCATTGTCTATGGAGGGGGAGGAATTATGCCGGATGTTTTCATTCCGCTTGACACTACTCCTTTTACGGATTATTTCCTTAACCTCCGGAGAAAAAATGTGATCAACCTGTTCGTAGGGGATTATGTAGATAAATACCGCAAAGATCTCCAGACAAAATATCCGGATTTTGACGCGTTCGATAAAAAGTTCATCATCGATGATGCTTTTATAAAAGATTTTCTGTCGCTGGCAGAAAAAGAGGGGGTGAAGATGAATGAGAAGGAGTATGGACTTTCGGAAACCCTCATCAAATCACAGATCAAATCGTTGATTGCGCAAAAGCTCTGGGATGTGAATGCCTCCTATAAGATCATTAACCGGGAAGATAATGAGGTGCAGAAAGCGATCGGGATTATAAAAAATAATGCGCTTTTTGATAAGCTGGGAATCCAACGGTAACGAGGTTTTTCCGACCTCTCAAATTTATTAAATACTATTCCGGTATTGAATAACAAACCGACTCCTTTCCTTTACATCGCTCTTCCTGTTATCGACGAAGGGGAATTTCTTCCAGGGATCCTCGGATGCATGTTGCGCCAGGATTACAATAAGTTCAGGGTTTTTATCTGTGTCAACCAACCGGATGAGTGGTGGGAGATACCTGTAAAAAAGCACATTTGCGAAGCCAATGTTGAAACTCTCCGAACCCTTGAAAAATTCCGTGGAATTGATCTGACAATGATCGACCGGTGTACTCCCGGAAACGGGTGGAAAGGGAAAAAGCACGGCGTAGGGTGGGCCCGGAAAACAGTGATGGATGCCATCAGCAAAGTTGCCGAAGCGAAGGATATCATTGTTAGCTTAGATGCCGATACCACTTTCCTTGAAAATTATTTTTCCTCTCTTGCAGAGAATTTCTCATCTCATCCCGATGCTGTTGCCATCGCGGTTCCTTATTTTCATCAGCTGGTGGAAGATGAAGCGGCAAACCGTGCAATGCTGCGGTACGAGATCTACATGCGGTATTATTCCCTGAACTTATGGAGGATCGGCAGCCCTTATTCTTTCATGGCGCTGGGTTCGGCCATGGCTTTTCCCGTATGGGCTTATCGTGCCGTTGGCGGGATGACGCCCAAAATGAGTGGCGAGGATTTTTATTTTCTTCAGAAGCTCAGGAAATACGGGAAGATGCTCTTCTCCAACCCTGAAAAAGTCTACCCGGCAGCCCGTTTTTCCGATCGTGTTTATTTCGGAACCGGCCCAGCCATGATCAAAGGGGAACAGGGCGACTGGACGAGTTACCCGGTCTATTCTTTTCATTATTTTGATGAGATCAGGATGACAACAGATCTTTTCAGGGAGTTCTTCCGAAAAACAAAAACAACTCCGGTTGTCAGTTTTCTCAGGCAACTGCTCAAAGAGGAGGATCCTTTTCAGCTCCTCCGGGATAATTTCAAAGATCCGGCAACATTTACCAGGGCCTGCCATGAAAAATTTGACGGCTTACGGATCCTTCAATACCTGAAATACAGGCAGAACAATGAATCCAAGGCCGATGAGGAGCATCTTTTGGAGTTTCTTTCACGGTTTTACCCGGATGAATGCAAGGCGATAATACCTGATACTGCAAAGTTTTCTTTTGCCACATCGACATTACATGAACTGGATCTTGTAAGAATATTTTTGATGAAAAAGGAAGAAGAATACCAGGCTAACTCAATACCTTCGTTACCAGGTCAGCCGCTTCCTTGAGGGTGATTGCTGAATGTACGCGTAACCCCGAATCATCGATGATCTTCTTGCCTTCGATGGCATTGGTTCCCTGTAACCGCACGATGATCGGGATGTTGATCTCTCCGATATTATTATAGGCATCCACTACGCCCTGGGCTACGCGGTCGCAACGCACGATTCCTCCGAAAATATTGAGGAGGATGGCTTTTACGTTGGCGTCTTTCAAGATAATGCGGAAACCTTCTTCAACGCGCTTGGAATTGGCAGAGCCGCCTACATCAAGAAAGTTAGCCGGGTCGCCGCCCGACAGTTTGATGATATCCATGGTGGCCATGGCAAGTCCTGCCCCGTTCACTATACAACCCACGTTCCCGTTGAGTTTTACGTAATTCAGGTCATTACGCGTTGCTTCAACTTCTATGGGATCTTCCTCGTCGAAGTCACGCATCGCGGAAATATCAGGATGACGGAACAAAGCGTTGTTGTCGATCACAACTTTCGCATCGGCTGCAAGGATCTTGTTGTCGGACGTCTTGAATACAGGATTGATCTCGATCAGAGAGGCATCGCATCCATCGTAGGCAGCATAGATGGCATTCACAAAGTTGATCATATTTTTGTAAGCCTCACCGCTCAGGTTCAGGTTAAAGGCAACCTTGCGGGCCTGGAACGGCTGCAGTCCTGCTTTCGGATCGATCTCCTCTGTGAAGATCTGTTCAGGCGTTTCTTCAGCCACTTTTTCGATCTCCATTCCTCCGCGGGGAGAATACATCAGGATGGTATGTCCTTTCTGTCGGTTTAGGAGAACGCTGAGATAAAATTCGGCAGGTTCACTGACTCCGGGGTAAAAGATGTTCTGTTCAACCAGAACTTTCCTGACTTTTTTCCCCTCGGCGCTGGTTTGAGGTGTGACTAACTGCATCCCGATGATCTGGCCGGCAAACGTCCTCACTTCCTCAATGGTTTTGGCCACTTTCACCCCGCCACCCTTACCTCGGCCTCCGGCATGAACCTGTGCCTTTATCACCCATTTTTCACTCCCTGTACTATTCTGAATGATCTCTGCCGCTTTGATTGCTTCTCTGACAGTGTGCGCGAGTATTCCTTCGGGAACAGAGACCCCGTACTTCTTCAGGATCGCCTTGCTCTGGAATTCATGTAAGTTCATAAGTGGTTAGTTTTCGGACTTCAAATGTAAACAATCATAATCAAATTCCGATGTGCGATTTCAGATTTACGATTGAATTTCGATTTTGGATTTACGATCTCTGACCCCTGACCTCCACCCTCCATCCTCAATCCTCAATCCTCCATTCTCCAGGTGTAACTTACAAATACCAAAGATTTCTTACCTTTGAGGCACAAAATCAGAAGGGATGATCATTGTAAAAGACATACACAAATCCTATGGAAGCCTGGAAGTGCTGAAAGGGATCAGCCTGGAAGTGGAAAAAGGGGAGATCATTTCTATCGTGGGCGCATCCGGGGCAGGGAAATCAACCCTGCTTCATATCATCGGTACCCTCGACCGGGCAGATGCCGGCACTATTGAAATGAACGAAGTGAATGTCCTGAAATTATCAGATAAAAAACTGGCGGCATTCCGCAATAAAAACATTGGATTCGTTTTCCAGTTCCATCATCTTTTACCCGAATTCACCGCACTTGAAAATATCTGCATCCCGGGGTTTCTCGGGAGAAGGAACAAACGTGAAGTTGAACGGAAGGCGCTTGATCTTCTGAATTTCATGGGACTGAAAGAGCGTTCACAACATAAACCCAATGAATTGTCGGGCGGTGAACAGCAGCGGGTAGCCGTTGCCCGTGCCCTGATCAATAATCCGGATGTGATACTTGCCGATGAGCCTTCAGGAAACCTTGATTCCGCCTCTGCAGTGGAACTGCATAACCTGTTCTTCAGCCTCCGGAATTCCTTCAACCAGACCTACATCATCGTAACGCACAATTCCGAACTTGCAAATATGGCCGACCGGAAGCTGACCATGCGTGACGGTGTGATTGAAAAACCATCTGCATAAAATTAAATCCCATTTTTTGCGTTATCTCTTCCATTGAAAAACCCTGATCCTCCGCATGAAGTCATGTACTGTCAAATCTCTTGTTAAAAAAAATACCTTCCTCACATTCGTTTTCCTTTCCTTTTTTTTCATTGGAAGCGGCATGATTGCTGCTTCTATGTACAGGCATTATTCACCGGAAACTTCAGAAAAGGTAAATTACGATACGCTTCAGCCTAAGAAACCGGCTTCAGTCGACTCCCTCTATAAAGCCAGTATGCGGAAGGGGGATAATTTTTTTGTTGCAAAGGAATATGAAAAAGCCATTTCTGAATATGAGAACGGACTGAAGCTGAGGCCAAAAGATCCTTACGCCACTGACCGTCTGGGTAAGGCAAAAAAACAGCTGGAAACCAAGGTCAAGGCTGAAATGGATTACGTAAAATCCATCGCTTCCGGCGACAGTTATTTTAAAGCCAAAGATTATCTCAATGCCAAAGGTTCCTACCAACTTGCTATCGATGCTAAACCGGATGATGACTATGCCAAGGGAAAACTGAAGGAGACAATGGACTTGTTGCGGTCGATGAAGGCCAGTAACATCCTTTACGATGTTGCCATTGCGAGCGCCGAAAAACTTTACCAGCAGAAAGAATATGAAAAGGCGATGGCCGAATTCGAGGACGCCAGCAAGATACTCCCAAATGAAAAATATCCCAAAGACCGCATCAATGAGATTATAAAGATGATGGTTGATAAGCAAACAACGGAGGAGATGTATACCCGGTCCATTGCTGCTGCCGATAAACTTTATAATTCAAAAGGGTACCAGAATGCCTTACTCGAATACCAGCATGCGGCTTCTTATAAACCGGAGGAACAATACCCGAAAGACCGGATCAAGGAACTGACAGCGCTCCTTGCAGCCATGAAAGCCAGGGATGAGGCATACAAAAAATCCATCGACACTGCCGACAAGCTTTTTGACGATGCATCCTATGAACCTTCAAAATCTGAATATCAGAATGCATCGAAGATAAAACCTGATGAAATTTATCCAATCAACCGGATCAAAGAAATTGACTTGATCATGGCAAGGCTAAAAAATGCCAAAGAAGAGTACAACCGGCTTGTCGATCTTGCCGACAGCTTTTATGTGGCAAAAAAATACATCAATGCCAAAGCCAATTACCAGCAGGCATTGAAGGTAAAACCCAATGAGTCTTACCCCAAGGAAATGATTTCCAAGGCGGATAACCTGATCTCCGGGCAGGAAGCTAATTCGAAAGCCCTGGAAGAAGCCTACCAGGTTGCAGTATCGGATGCCGATAAGCTATATACAGCTAAGGAATATGATAAAGCAAAATCCGGGTACCAGAATGCCCTTGGGATCAAGCCTGATGAACAATATCCGAAGGATAAAATCAAACAAATCGATGATATATATGCCACGGCCGACAAGCAAAAACAGCAGGACAAGCAATACCTTGATATCATTGCCGCTGCTGATAAGTTGCTTGCGGATAAGTCATATCAGCCTGCAAAAGTTCAGTACCAGTCGGCTTTAAAATTAAAGCCGGAAGAGAAATACCCGAAAGACCGCATCGCTGAGATCGACCTGGCAATGACCGACCTGGCAAAACAAAAAGCGCTCGATGATCAATACACTGCTGCTATTGCCAAAGCAGATAAATTGTTTGCTGCAAAGACCTGGGAACAGGCAAAAACGGATTATACCACTGCTTCAGCGCTTAAGCCCAATGAAACCTATCCGAAGGATAAGATCCTCGAGATTGAAAAGATCGTGGCCGACCTTGCTAAGCAGAAAGCGCTGGATGATCAGTATGCCGGGATAATTGCCAATGCGGATAAATTGTTGCTGGCGAAAACTTATACTGAAGCCAGGACAGAATATGGCAAAGCCGGTGACCTGAAGCCTTCGGAAGCCTATCCTAAAACAAAAATTGCTGAAATTGACAATATCCTTGCTGCCATCGAGGCACAGAAATCGAAGGACGAACAATACAGTGGCCTGATCGAAAAAGCTGACAAATTGCTGGCAGATAAATCGTACGAGCCGGCAAAAACGGAATACCAGAATGCAAGCGCTATCAAGCCGGCAGAATCTTACCCAAAGGGAAAGATTGTTGAGATTAACGATGTTTTGGCCGGGATTGCTAAGAAAAAAGCCCTCGATGACCAATACACATCGACAATTGCCAATGCAGATAAGCTGCTGGCTGATAAATCCTATGAACCGGCAAAAGTTCAGTACCAGTCTGCATTAAAATTAAAGCCGGAAGAAAAGTATCCGCAAGATCGCATCGCTGAGATCGATCTCGCATTATCAGACCTTGCAAAACAAAAAGCGCTCGATGATCAATACATTGCTGCTATTGCCAAAGCAGATAACTCGTTTGCTGCAAAGACCTGGGAACAGGCAAAAACGGATTATACTGCTGCTTCAGCGCTTAAGCCCAATGAAACCTATCCGAAGGATAAGATCTCTGAGATCCAAAAGATACTGGATGACATTGCAAAACAGAAGGTGATAGATCAGAAATACCAGACTGCGATCGCAACCGGCGACAAATTGCTGGAGGCCAAAACGTATGACCTTGCAAGGCTGGCTTACTTTGATGCATCGGGGCTAAAGCCTGCCGAACAATATCCAAAGGATAAAATGGCACAAATCGACAAGATCATCGCTGACATTACTCACCAAAAGGAGATTGAAACTCAGTACAAAGCCTCAATTGCCAAGGCAGACCAGCTGCTTTTATCCAAATCGTATGAGCCGGCAAAAACGGAATACCAGAATGCCGTTACTCTGAAACCAGATGAGCAATATCCGAAGGTGAAGATCGCAGCCATTGACAATATCCTGGCAGATATGAAAGCTTTTGAAGACAAATACAACGGCGCAATTGCCACCGGGGATACCGCATTTAACAATAAATCGTATGCCCAGGCAAAGTCTGCCTACCAGGGGGCCCTCCAGATGAAGCCGGCAGAGAAATATCCGAAAGATAAAATTGCCGGGATCGAGAAAATCCTTACAGAACTTGCAAAACAGAAGGTGATCGACGACCAGTACCAGGGCTCCGTTACCAAAGCCGATAAGTTGCTGGCAGACAAATCGTATGCCCTGGCGAAAACGGAATACGGCAATGCCTCTAATATCAAGCCAACCGAGCAGTATCCGAAGGATAAGATCGTCGAGATCGATGGGATTATGGCCGATCTCAAAGCAAAGGATGATGCCTACAAAGCCTCTGTTGCAAAAGCCAACCAGCTGATGGTCCAGAAGTCTTATGAGGAGGCGCGGACAGAATACCAGAATGCCGGCGAGATCAAGCCCAATGAACAATACCCCAAGGACAAGATCGCTGAGATCAATAAGATCCTGATGGAACTGAAAGGGAAGAAGCAAACATATGACGAACTGGTATCAAAAGGCAATGACCTTCTGCTGATAAAGGACTTTTACAAGGCAAAAGATAACTTCCAGCAAGCCTTATCCATCTTCCCGGACGAATCCTACCCGAAAGAACGCCTGATCCGGATCAATTCTGTTATCGACAGTATTTTCCGTGCCAACAAAGGATTTTATGACAAGGCTGTTGCCGAAGGGGATAAGAATTTTAATGCGATGGTCTTTGATAAATCAGTGGATTCATACGAGGAGGCGCTTTCTTACCTGCCGATGGAGCAATATCCGAAAGATATGATCAATAAGATCAAGAGGACAATCGCTGAAAATGCCATCGTCGATGTGTTGAATTCAGCACAGACGGTCACAAACGGAGTGGAGAAGCAATTTGATTTCGCGCCGGTCAACGTTATTTCCCGGAAGAACAACTACCTCTTTATCAAGATCAGGAACCTCAGCAACAGGCCCTTCAGCGTAATGATCAGGTATGGCAAGGACAAGCAGATCAATGGCGGTGCGGTGATCAAGAATATTACCGGCGACGGGAAGGTGAATGAACGATTGATCAGTGTTCGTGAGCAGGATCCCTGGTACCGCATCGATAATAACTGGATCAGCCTTTACCCGCAGGGAGGCGATGTGGAGGTCACTTTTATCCAGATTTCGCGATCGGGCCAATAAAAAATCCTAAATTTGCAGTTGAACTTAATCCCGGAAATAATCCAAATTTATTTC
This sequence comes from Bacteroidales bacterium, assembly GCA_003142515.1. Lineage (GTDB taxonomy): Bacteria > Bacteroidota > Bacteroidia > Bacteroidales > FEN-979 > FEN-979. The sequence goes on along the minus strand of PLMO01000182.1, from coordinate 23,783 downwards.
TATGCACAATTTTGCTACTACCGCGAATACCATCTTTACGCTTCAGTTCAAACATATCTGGCAACTGATCGGCAATTCACCCCTGCTTGTCATCTATTTCCAGTACAAAGGGCAAAAACGCGTTATTTATGCAAAAGCAGAGCATTATAATGTCACAGGAAGTATCAAGGACCGGATGGCATTGTACATCCTGGAAAAGGCCTATGCCGAAGGACGCATAAAAAAGGGCGATACCATTGTTGAAGCCACGAGCGGCAATACCGGTATTGCTTTCGCTGCCATCGGGCGCGCACTGGGACACCCGGTCCGGATCATCATGCCCGACTGGATGAGCCGCGAACGCGTGGATATCATCCGCAGCCTCGGAGCACAGATCATCCCGGTATCGAAAGAACAAGGCGGTTTCCTGGGAAGTATCCGGATCTCAGAAGAGATTGCGGCTAATGAGCCCAATATTTTCCTTCCACAACAATTCTCCAATATCGCCAATGCAGAAGCCCATACACGTACCACCGGGCCTGAGATCTGGTTCCAGATGCAGTACCATGGCGTGAAACCGGCTGCTTTTGTTGCTGGTGTCGGAACGGGTGGAACGGTGATGGGTGTCGGGAGATATTTACGCAGCCAGGATCCGAATATCCGCATACATCCGCTCGAACCAGCAGAATCCCCTACGCTTTCAACGGGGTACAAAGTTGGCGCCCATCGTATCCAGGGCATCTCTGATGAATTCATCCCCGCGATCGTAAAATTAGATGAACTCGATAGGGTAGTGGCAGTTCCTGATGGCGATTCCATCATCATGGCGCAAAAACTTGCACAACAGATAGGCCTGGCCGTAGGGATCTCTTCCGGAGCCAATTTCCTCGGCGCCCTTCAGATCCAGAATGAAATGGGAGACGATGCAGCCGTTGCCACTGTGTTTTCCGATTGCAACAAGAAATACCTCAGCACCGACCTGATGCGCGATGAGCCCATGCGGGACGACTATCAATCGAAATATATCGAACTTACCGGGTTTAAAGTTTACAAACGGGTTTGCGATACCTGTTGCGATATGATGGATTGTGAGTTACGGCCGTGTGAGTTTAAAATTTAAATAGCGAAATAGCGAACAGCAAATCAGCGTCGCCGCAATGTAAACACTGTAATCTCTGGCAATATCCCGATTCTCCCCGGATAGCCAAGTGACCCCAATCCCCGGTTGACATAGATATACTGCGGATGTGAACCCGGAACCGGTTTTTCATACAATCCTCCCCATTGTTTATAAAGGTATTGTGCCGGGCTCCATTTGATGCCGCAGCATTCAATCCCAAACTGGAAACCGTGGGTATGTCCTGAGAAGGTGATATCGATGTTACGGAACTTATGGCAGATGATGCTGTCCCAGAAACTAGGATCATGCGACAACAAGAGTTGCACGGACATATTTTCCACCCCTTTCTGAGCAGCAGGAATATCGCCAAGTTTCTGGAAGCGATGGGCTTTCCCCCAATTCTGGACTCCCAGGATGGCAATGGAATCATCTCCCTTTCTTAGAATCGAATGTTCATTCAGAAGAAGTTTCCACCCCAGGCGATGATAAAAACTGACCAAATCCTTCATGTCCTTTTCTTTTGCCTCTTCAGAAGGCCATTTCACATAAGCACCATAATCGTGGTTGCCAAGTATGGCAAAAATCCCGTAAGGCGCTTTCAGGTGTGTGAGGATCTCCTCAAAAGGCAGGACATCAAGCACGGTGTAATTGGCCATGTCGCCTGTAAAGAAAATAACATCCGGATGCTGGAAATTTACGATATCAACGGCTCTGCGGAGTTCCCCCTTACAAGCCCAGCTTCCCAGGTGTAAATCGGAAATCTGAACAATCTTTAATCCTTCGAATGATGCCGGCAATTCCGGGAGTATTATCTCCTGTTTTTTTACGCTGAAGTCATAGTTCCACCAAGCCATTCCGAGGATCATCAGGATGAGGAAAAGGGTTCCGGTCACCCAGCCTGTCAGCTGAAGCCATCTCATCCTTGCCACATCCTTCAAATGGATCCCGCCATGGATAAATGATTGGATCCCGAAACTGAATAAACGCAGGATATCTGCAATCAACTGGAAGATAAAAGGCAGGAGTTTAAACACGAAGAGAATGAAAATGACGCCGGGTACGAGGGTACGCAAGGGAATGTTCCATTCAACAAAGGAAACGAAGATGCCGGCAATTATGCAAGTGAACAGAAGGATTTCTGCCAGCCAATAAAAAATCAGCGTTAAATACTTCCAGAAGGGTTTAAAACCAAGAATCCATTTTTGTATCGAAAACCAAAGATATCCATCTATTACAAACAGGATGAACAATAGCGGCAGCATGGGTGCGTAGATCGGGAATGCCATGCCGAGCGCCAGGAAAATGCAGGCGGTTGTCAGGACAATCAGACTAGTAATCAGAATGTTTTTCATTTATTTTTGACGTAATTCACTAATCCTTTTGCCTTGAAGATCTCCATGAGTTTGGCCGGCAAGGGTGAAAATGAAAATTTTTGTCCCCCAACATTGATTATTCCTTTTTCAAAATCAATATCTACGGTATCGCCTTGTTTATAAGCATCCACGGCTTCCGGGACCAGGATAATGGGCAGTCCCTGGTTGACCGATGACCGGTAGAAGATACGGTTAACTGATTTGCAGATAACGGCTTTGATTCCTGCAAATGCAAGTCCGACGGAGGGATGTTCGCGGGAGCTGCCGCAGCCGAAATTCGCGCCAGCCATAATGATATCGCCTGCTTTCACCCGTTCGGCAAAACTATTGTCGAATCCCTTGAAGAGGTATGGCATGATCTTCTCCGGGTCTGAACTCTGAATATTGTAGGTGAGGTTGCCTGCAAACATCTGGTCGGTGTTGAGGTTATCCACATCCGCGTAATTCCAGGTGTTTTTGTCGTAACGGTCTTCCCCTTCTTTGATATCAACTGTACTGCTTTGAGGAGCATGGTAGGGGAATTTATCGTTGGACTGGATCCCGCGCGGGTCGGTGATCTCGCCTTTCAGTGCCGACCACGCAACGGTGGCGGGTGAGGCGAGGTAGATGCTGGCTAAGTTGTTCCCCATCCTTCCTTTGAAGTTACGGTTGGCGGTAGAGATGACGTTAATCCCGTCGGGTGGGATACCTTGTCCGGTGCCGAGGCAGGGACCGCATGAAGAAGAAAGTACATTTGCTCCGGCTTCGAAAAATATTTCAATCAGTCCCTCTTTCATGGCCTGTATGTAAATTTCTTTTGATGCCGGGATGATCTGCATCTGCATGTATTTCGGGAGTTTTTTCCCTTTCAGCACTGCCGCAGCTTCCCGCAGGTCTTCGATACGACCGTTTGTGCAGGTTCCGACCAGCGCCTGCTGGATCCTGGTTCCCTGCACTTCGGAAACGGCTTTGACATTGTCGACATGATGAGGTGCTGCAACGACCGGGAATATTTCGTCCAGGTTGATGACGATTTCTTTCAGGTAAGATGCACCTTCATCGGCCCAGCAGCCTTCCGTTTTCTCGCCGAACCAGTTTTCCAACACTTCATCGGCAGGGAAAACGGCGTTTTTCGCGCCCATTTCCGATGCCATGTTGCAGAGTACCATGCGGTCAGAGATAGAGAGGGTTTTGACCCCTTCCCCGTGGTATTCGATGGACATGTAATCGGCTCCGCTGCTGCCGGTCATCCCGATGATCCAGAGGGCCAGGTCTTTTGCAAAAACATTCGGCTGCAGTTTCCCTGTGAGGGTGATTTTAATCGTTTCCGGGACCCTGAACCAGGTTTCTCCCTGTTTCCATAACCCGGCGGTCTCGGTGCGGTCGATCCCTGCTGCCAGTGCATTAAATGCCCCGGCAGTGCTGGTATGGCTGTCGCTGCCCACGATGAGCATTTTTGGTTTGGCATATTCCGACATGATCTGGTGGCAGATACCGTCGCCCATATCATGGAATTTTTTAATCTCAAATTGTTCAACCATATTCCTGATCACCTGGTAATCGTTTGCCAGCTTGGCATTGGTAGGAGGGGCGTTGTGATCGAGTGTGATCAACAGGGTGTCGGGGTTAGCGAGCTTTTCCCCGCCCATTTTCTTGAATGTGATGTAGATGGAAGAGGTATTGTCGTGCGATAAGATGATATCAGGCCGGGCAAATATGATCGATCCCTTAGGTGCCCCGAAGATTTTTTCTGCAAATGTTTGTTTCGTCATAGGGTTGTTGTTCGCTGTTCGCTATTCGCTTTTTCGCTTTCGGGTGTGTAAAATTAAAAAAAACCGGTTAAAAAGATATCACCTTTTTGCTTTTGGCTCGGTTTGTGAATCAAGAGATCATTTGGAAACACTTTTTTTTACTAAATCATTAAAAGATGAAAGGAAATACCTGGATTTGTCTGAAAAACTTGACAAACTCGGCAGAAAACTCAACTTGTTAATCCAGACAATACAATCCGATAGTCCACGAAAATAGTTGAACGGCTTTATGAAAAAACCACCGAGATGTCAGTCTTTTCGATGGTTTTCTTGATCCTGCGGAGAAGGGGGGATTCGAACCCCCGGTACAGTTTCCCGTACGACAGTTTAGCAAACTGTTGGTTTAAGCCACTCACCCACCTCTCCGAATCCAGTTAACAGATATTGGTTAACAGTGAATAGTATTTGAGTAGTGATTGTTTCTCATTTTTTTAAAGGACTGCAAAAGTATTAATTTCATTTTACTTTCACAAAAATAGTTAGTAGTTCGCTGTTTATTCGCTATTCGCTTTTCGCTACGAACAGCGAACGGCGAATAGCTGTTATTACTTTTTCCCGGGGTCCGGGGAAGTGTTGTACAGTTAAGGCGAAAATAATTAAAAATCATTAACCCAATTTTTTCTACCTTTGCCGCGAAGTAGTGAAATGGCGAACAGCGAACAGCGAAAATCGAAAAGGATGTTTGATTTTGAGAAATTAGATGTTTACCAGGTTGTGAAGGATCAGAATCTGAAGGTGCTGAACATACTTAAGGTGAATAAAAATATAGATCCGTATTTGATGGATCAATGGAAGCGTGCGAGTTTGAATATTCTTTTAAATCTCGCAGAAGGAACAGGCAGGATGACTGACCAGGATAAAAAGCATTATCTCACCATCGCCCGTAGCAGCGTCTACGAATCCGTAGCCATCCTGGATCTATTGAAATCAATGAAGGTACTTGATGATGCCACTTTCACAGAACTTTACGACGGATACGAGAAGAGTTCGAAGATGCTTTTGGGAATGTATCGTTCGTATACAAAGTGACAGAGTCACAGAGTTATAAAGTTTTTAAAGTTCATAAAGGTAAAATATCACACATCACCTATCTCATATCACACATCACAAATCGCTTCGGGGTATAGCGTAGCCCGGTTCATCGCGCCTGCTTTGGGAGCAGGAGGTCGCAGGTTCGAATCCTGCTACCCCGACAGCAAAATCAAGGGTTTCAGAGGGTCAACTTCTGGGACCCTTTTTCATTTGCACAAAATTTGCATTATTTTAGTTGGAATTATTTCTATTAAATGATGCATCTGGAACACCTTTTTTCTATAATTTAGAACTTTGATTGAGGGAAATAGCCTTGATTGAACAAATTGCTGCTTCACTAAGAACCAAAATGTAAAATCGAAAAATCACTTCCTTTTTTAAATGTAAGGTTTTGCAATCACCTTTGAATTTGAAACATTTAGTTCAAATTCAAATAATAAAAAATCACTTATAGGGATAGATATTTTTTTGCTTTCAGCCACTTTAAACCCAGATGGAGTAATCCATATTATAGCATTTTGAACTTCAAGTGGCAGAACAATTATTTGTTGAGTGATGTAATCATTAATTGGACGAACAAGACTCACACTTATTTCATCGAAATAGGATTTCTCTTTTCTAGGACGTTTATAACCAATAGATAACATCCAATCCCGAATACTCCTGGGGTCTAGAATACTGTTGGAATCAAGGGTAGCAGACACTTTTGAATAATAATCCTGAGCTAAAGTTGCTGCTTGTTTTCTATCGGTTGCTTTATCGTGTGCCATGACAAATGCAACAACTGGATCGAGGGTGCCCCATGTTATTATTTCCTTGAGCCAGAATGCCAACCAAGGTAAGCCACTGTTAGGCCAGTCTCCAATTTCGAGTAACTTAATTTTCTCGTCATTTTTACCATTATCTAGGATTAATCCAAGAATGCTTCCAACTGCCCATACGCTGCGATAAATGAAATTATGTGAGACGAACTCAAACCATTGAGTAACCTTTTTTGGAGTGGGTTGATCTTTAATGGAATCCTTTAACAGCCACCATCGCAATATTTCTTTCCAACCTGTAAAATTTCTAATTCGACCTAAGTTTGTACCAATGCTGAAAGAGGGTACCTCAGATAGCTTGGCAATAACATCACAAATGAACTCAAATCGTTTTTCGTTTTCCCAAACTGCATAATCAACACCATGCAGAAGAAGGGTTTTTACTTCATCTTCAATTTTAAATAGAACTGTTGCAGACCCAGGTGATAGACTTGAACGATAAATTTGTCGTCGATTCTGTGAGTCAGGATACTTCTTCTTTATTACATTTCCTCTCTTAAGCCAAATTTCCGATAATTGTTGCTCCTCTATAAGCGTTGCATACGCATAAGTTTTTTGCCAAATTACTTTAAGTTCCGTTTCAATTTGGTCAGGTTCAAGTTCTCTTTGTTCCAATTCCTCGACTTCCTGAATTGAAGCTATGAGTATTGTGTCTAAAGTATCGAGCAATGAATAGGCTTTTTCTTCATCTTCATTCTCGGCAATTTCAGATATGGCTGTTTTTTCTAACCACAAGTAGAATTCAGAATCTCTTTCATCACCAGTTAACTTTGACCAAGCATCTTTCAATGTTATCAGGAGGTAAGCAAGTGGACTCTTGGGTGTGCTTTCAGAAATATCTTGAACTTGTGTATTATTAACTTGGACAAGCTCACTAATAATTTCCTCAAACCGTTCCCATTGGCGGTTGAACTCAGGTACTCGACGGCCATAATAAGTTTTCCATTTCCTTTCTGGAAGGACGACAAGTGTGCTACCTTCTGTAGAAACTCCTGGTCTACCAGCACGTCCGGAAAGATTTGTAAATTCTTGAAGACTCATCTCGACAGGTCCTCTCCATAAACTTGGGATTAAAAGGTACGTAACAGGAATATTAACACCTTCAGAAAGTGTTGAAGTTGCAATGATAACTCGTAAATCTCCACGGTTTATCAGATTTTTTATTCTACGTGCTAAAAGTCCAGGCATTTTTCCATGGTGAACAGCAATACCATGCAGAATAAGCCTATATTCAATAGATTCAATAGAAAAATAATCTGCAATGATTGAAAGAGTTTTATTCCACAATTCATCTGAATTATCTAGATGCCGGTAATTTGGCAAAGGAGACTTAGACCATTCATCCATCAATTCTGCACAAGTTGCTATAAAATTCTCAATACTTGAAGTTATGGATATTAATACTGAAGGCCGCGTGCCATCATCTTGCTCAGCTGCAAGATGTAAGGCTGCCCATAAAGTCGGAGCACGCATTGAAACTTCAGGCCCTGCTGTATTGTCGACGCCTCCAGATAATTTAGGAATTGGATCAGAAACATACGGTGTATCAGCTCTTACTTCATCATCAAATTTTAAAGAGCAAGTATCCATTAGCTTGTACCTGATCATATAGTTACCTGCAGAACTAACTTCCAGTTGACCAATCATTTGTCTTGTGCTACGATATGACGATGTAGCAGGTAAAGCTTCAGGGTTACTAGATATCCAGCGTGACATTGCAGGTGCAGCATTTGCTGCCACTGCTGATAAAGCAATAATCCTAAATTTATACTCTGATTGTGCTCGAAGTATACGTACACCTAACTGTTCGAGACGAAGTGACCTAGATGTTCCTGAGATAAGATCAGGTAGCCTAGTTAAATCTTGCTCCACCATATGGGCTTCATCAATGACTATTAACCGAACTCGATGAAGAAATAATACCCCTAAGTATCTTAATAAAGCATCGGCTTTTTCAAAAGTACAAACCACAATAGTAGGATTATCTGATTGGACCCAGGCATCGGTTGGTCCCCAATCTATACCACCATATAATCCGGTAATAATAACTGGAGTTTTTGACACACCCTTAAAATCCTGAAGTAGTCTTGCTTCCACTTCTGATGCCAGAGCTCTTGATGGAACTAGGTAAAGCGCTAAATTTCCTTGATTATTTTCTGGTCTTATACCTAACCCAGGGTGAAGTTCAGAAAAAAGTGCCTGTAATAATGCAATTGTAGCTACTGTGGTTTTTCCTGACCCTGTAGGAGTACAAAGAACAAATGATTCTTTGGAGGGAAGTTGTTTAATACCAGAAAATTGCGACGGCCAAATTAGAGAGCGTCGATTGTTGAATGAGGCTTTTGCAAATTGAATCAGCGCGCCATTTAGAGAATCATCAGATTTATCTCCCAACTTTAAAATATGTTGCCAGAGACAAACTTCATTAAAATGTGAACAACTTGCTGAAGTAAGTGTACTAAGTAGGAATGAATAAGGATCTCGAGAATATATCAATGAATCAGTATGACATATAAATTTATCTATAGCATCGTTCGCTAGGGTTCTCAAATCTTCATTTCCCTGTCGAAAATAGGTACAGACCACTCCCAAACATCTTATTACCTCATAAAAGATGCTGCAAGTAATATTATCTTTAAAAATCTGTCCAGTATTAAGTTGAAAATAATATTGTTGCCAAAATTTTTGAATTGCTGTTAAAGTTGCCGGAAAATTAGCGGTTAAAAATGTTGACAGAATTAATGAAGTTAATTGATCTTCTCGAATGGTTCTTAGTTGTCCAAGAGCCATTGCTGGATAATTGGCTAACTGATAGGCTGCAGCGGAAAGAAGAACTAATGGAGATTCAAGTTGAGATGAATTGAGTTTGGACAGCCACTCCATGATTTCCGCAGCTCTTTTAATTCCATCTCGCCAACTACCATTAGGATTAAAACGCCGTTCAATAAGAGCACATTGGATTAGTAACAGTGCTTCGTCAAGGTCCTTCAACTCTTCTTCAGGACGAAAACTTTTTAAGCCATCCTGTCTTAAGCTCTTTCGTAGGCTTTGGCTGTATAAACGAGCTTGTCCTTCGGTCAAAGTTTTATTTGCAGCTTTTTCACGGACCTCCTTTGAATTAGTGAATATTTTTTCGGTTATCATTATTTCTCCCTCTTAAATATTGCATCAATAGTTATCTTCAGATCTTGGAGATGGAATTCCATGCACTCAAGATTTCTTTTCAAAGTGTATGCAGGATGGGGCTTATCTGGGTCTAACCAAGAAGTTTTTTTCTTTGGGGTCTCAGCGCAAGCATAACAAACCCCATCATGTCTGTTCGCGTTTATATAACCATTTGACCACAAATGAAGAAGCGACTCTTGCCATTGTTTAGCTTCCTTCGAATTATAATCATGAAGTATTTCAATAAGTTCATGTATGCTAGTCGGCCTTCTGACACTATTAACAAGCTTTTCATGCGCTTCTTTGATTTTTGTATTATTATTTGCTGATAGACACTTTGCTTCCAAGGTTAGAACGTCCGTGATTATATTCTTATCATCGATTCGAAAAACAATTGCATCATCTCCAGTTCGTCCAGGACGTATTTCTGCAACATCATCGGGATCAACATTTATCCCAGCAATTATTCTTTCGTTTATTGTTTCAAGATGTTGAAATTCGATTTCATGCATCCTAAAAAGCATAAAGGGGACTTGCCAATCACTCAACCCAAGTGCTCCCCAATGTTCGACGGCAATTACTGAAAGAGTCTCCCCGAAATATCCTAGAAGTGTATTGCGGTGTAACATTGTAGGATAATTTGCTGCAGGATCAAGAATTGTATCCTTAAAAGGTGATAATGAAATGTCAAATCCTTTATGAAGTCTTTCTTTTGCATCCGCAAATGCAGATTCAAAATACTCTATCAAATCCTCTTTGATAGCATCAAATTCATTGTGATTTTCTTTCCAAACCCTTAACCTGTATCGGCTTGATGGAGATATTGGTGTTTGAATCACTAACCATTTTTCAATTAGATTTTGTCGAAGACGTTTTGTTAGAATCATATAAAATCATTTACATTGTATTAATATCGTCAAATATATTTACCATCACTATGCTCCGGAATATACAATCACCAAATCCGATCTTAAAAGTCACGAATACAATGATGCTTCTATGAGCATTAATTACTTTAATCAGATTAACTCCATAATGATTTTATTAATCGTCTTTTCAAGATGTTTATTTATTTGACATTCCCAGACTACTATCACTTTCCAGTTACTTAATTTAAGCAGCTCACTATTTTTTATGTCATTGGCGATATTTCTTTCAAGCTTCGTTTCCCAAAATAATGAATTTGTAGAGGGAATGCGGCCTTCAATGCAATTATCATGATAATGCCAAAAACAACCATGAACGAAAATAACTGTATGATACTTGGGTAAAACTATATCTGGTTTACCAGGAAGATCTTTGCGATGAACTCGAAATCTAAAGCCTAACTTAAAAAGACTTGAACGCAGAATTAGTTCAGGTTTTGTATCCTTACTTTTAATTCTACTCATTACTTCACTTCTCTTCTTTTTTGTCCAGATGTCCATTGGTTAAATCACGTTCTGCTTTTCAAGGAATAAATGAAGCGCAATGGCAACAGCATTTGCCAGAGGAACCGGAACCCCATTACCTATCATTTTGAATTTTTTCGTTAATGGTAACTCCGGAGGAAGCACATATGAGTCAGGAACGCCTTGTATTCTCAATGTTTCACGCACTGATAAACGCCTGTTTTTATATGGGTGTAAATGGACTTCATTATTACCATAACAAGCTGTAGGGCTAAATTTAAAGCGATGTAATCGTTTAAACGATGGTCTATTTGTTTCCCCCTCATCAATTGCATTTAGCGTTTCTTCAGAATTATACAATTTAAAATATTCATTTGCATTAGGAATTGTTTTCATTTCGCGATGGGAGACTAAACAACTTGCAACGCATAATTCAAGTGGCAACACATTCGGCTTAGTCAAATTTTTTCCGAAAGGGACTGACGTTGGCCATTTATATTTTGTCGCTGCATCTTGATACTTAGGGTTCACTGGAAATGTAAACCATTGACCAAAAGGACTTTGATTTATTACTTGCTCATCAATTTTATCTTTCCGAATTCCAACAAAAAAAACTCTTTCCCTAAATTGAGGTACACCAAAGTCTAAAGCATTTAATGTCTTGTGGTCAACAAAATACTCTTTCTCAACTTTTTGTAATAGTTTTTGTAAATGTTCTTTAGTCGAGTTGCTTTTGGTTAATCCAGTAACATTTTCCATTACGAAAAATGTTGGTCTTAAATCTAAAATTTTGTCATAGAATAGGATTGTAAGTTTTCCCCTCTCGCCATCAAAACCTTTTAAACTCCCATTCATACTGAAGTCCTGACATGGCGGACCTCCGATTATTCCAAAGTCCCCAGGCTTACCTAGTGGAAATGCTTCATTTATAATATCTTCAGAGCCTATTTCTATTATAGATTTGACATTGAATATTTCAGCTTTAATTCCATTACCTCTTGCCTTTCTCCAAGATGTTATACCAGCAGAATGAAGTTTTGCAAAAACAACATCGAACTCGTTTGTCCAAACGATTTCAAATCCTGCCATTTCAAAACCCATATCTAAAAACCCCCCACCCGAGTAAAATGAGAGAATTGGAATTTTATGTTTGCTATTATTATTCATAAATCATTGTCGCCTTTGTTGCAGTATATAATCCGTCTTTTGTTTCTCGTTTAAGGTTGAAAAAATATAGTTTTTTCGTATGGCTCTCATTTAACTCATCAAACATTTCTTCTGGTAAATTAGAAACCGTTAATCTTTTCCTCCCTGATTCTATATATGCACTGATATTCCCATTTTGAAATTTCAAAGTATTCACCAAAAATCCAGAAACATCTTTAAAGGTGCTACATATTTCAATCTGGTTCAAGTAAAAAGAACAAGCGGGTCTGTATAAGCAAAACTTGCAATTTGACTCTGTAGGATTTGCTTTGAATATCCCTGTGTCAATGCAACTATTTACTGTATTTAATAAATTTTTTGATTCCAAATAAACAGTATAACATTCTTTCTGAGAAAAAGGAACTGCAAATTTTTGCTTTGCTAGGTCAACTAAACTTAATTTGGTTGGGAATTTGCCCGTGTTTTCATAATATATGTAAGCATAAAGTTTAAGTTGATCCTTGTATTCTTCTTTTACATCGGAATAAACTTCTCCATCATCATCTAAATAATCTTGTGTTATTGCTCCTGTTTTAAAATCAAATATTTCTATTTTGTTGCCTTCCTCAATTACCAAATCGATCTTTCCACCTATCGTTTTATCTTTTGATTCGTACCATTTCTCTGCTATATAATTAACCCTTGTTAATGACTGAGATTGCCCTGAAAAATTGTGTAAATGTTCTTTCAGTAGAATCTTTTTCATCATAAAGTCCTTTACCTTTTTTTGAAGTGGAACAAAAAAGTCAAAACCCTGTTCAAGTAATTTTTGTTCCATTAATCCAATTTGCTCTTCAAAAGTTTTATTAAAGTCATTTTCATTAATGATTTCACCCTTTGATATTAGCTCAAGCAATTTGTGTAATACAGTTCCATAATATGCATTAGGAGAAATTGGAAGTAATGGTTTTTTATTCATTGCTTCCGCCAATAGAGATTTGTAACGACAATTTTTCATTGAATAAAATTGACTCGGTGAAATTCTCCGTATTTTCTTGAATTCTATTTCGCCAACTTTATTCATCATCTAATAATCAATTTCTCATAGCACCAACCAGGTCTTCTTAGTAAATTGAATGTGTCAATAATACTTAGTGAACCTCCTGTTGAACCGACATACTTTCTTAATGCTGTAAATGTTTTTGCCAACCAGTTTTCATCATAATTAAGATTACTAACATTCCAAAATGGATGTACTATTGCAATAACATTTTTTTTGTTCGCCCCCCATTTAATTATTGGAAGTCCATTCTCCTCTTCATTGTTCTTGTATCCAAAACTTTGGGCAAATGTGTTTCTTAATCCTATTGCTGTTGAGAGCCAATCCTTCAATTCAATAAAGTCAAAGTTGTAATCCGCACCACAAACAAATGATTCATCGTGCATCGTTCTGAGCATGGATAATGCTAATCGCCAGTCAAGCAAACTATGGTAATTCATATTTCTATAAACCTTCAAACATTCATAGCAGGAATCTTTACAAGAATTTGAATGAGAATCGGAGTGAATTTTCTTCAAATAGACCTTATCATCTGATGGGGCAATTGAATCTGAAAGTATTGTTTCAAAATTGTCAAACAAATGTCTAACGAATCCCGAACCGTTTGGCAATTCATCTGTCAAAATAATTTCTGCAACAAATCTGCCAGTATCATCATTAAGTGGTTTTCTTGCAATGTCAGCAACTTCAATTTCTGTTGGGTCGACATCAAGTTTATCTGCAATTATTCTTTGAAGCAAAAAAGCAGCCGAATAATATCCCGACCGCACTCCATATGATTGTGCGCTGATGTGTGTTATGTTGTTGGGAATTTCGGTCGAAACCATATTCAGGTTTAATGCACCTTGAACTGAAGCTGGTGCTAATCTTAAAATCTCAGTTTTTTTATTACTTGCTAATGCTATTAATTCTTCTTGAGAATTAGCAACCGGAAAGGCTTCCATCGAATACCCATTGTCGTCAGAATAGCGACCTGAAAGGTCGTTGATAATCCATTGTTCTTGAGACCTATAACCGATTCTTTGTCCAAACGGGAATCTGTTTACTGTGTTATATAGTTTCCCTGTGAAAAAATTGTCTGCGTTGGTATTTACACGCCAAGTTACATCATGGTCTGAAATTGTAAGATTAGTGTTTCTTATTTTAGCAGTTTCTGTTTTGTTGTCAACATCACCACTTGATTCTGCAAGAATTGGCGGTCGTGATAAAAGTATTAATGAGTCTTCTTTTGAATCCTCTCCTTGGGAAAAATTTGTCCTGTAAGCCCTTGGTGCTTTTAACATGACCGGTGGTTGATATCCTATACAAGCATCTCCCCCATTTGGGCATACATCAAAATAACTTTGCGCTTCTAATTGGATTTTTTCCTCTTCAGTATAAGTCTTGTAAAATCCACAGCTCTTGCAACGGACCATCCACTTATTAATATAAAAAGGGCCGCCTTCATAGTTTGGACTACCATATTGAGATAATTTATCCCGTAATTCGGAAGTAAAACCTATGACCGTGTGAATTGCTTTGTCCTTTGTTTTCTGTGCGCCAGGTGCGAACTCATAAATTGCCATTGATTGATCCCGGTCTATTAAAAGTGGTTCAAATTTTTTATTGAATCCATGAAACAAGTTCTTTATTGTCGTTGGCATTCCAAACATTGGAAGAATTCCACCTTCGGCCAACTTTTGCGAAACATCATCAGAAGAAATCTCGTTGTTATCAATTACACTTTGAGATTTATTTATTAATGCATTATCTGCATTAACATCATAAATCCAATTAATTAATTCACCTCTATGTCCTTGCAGTTCAGGTGTAATCAATGCATCAACTGTTTTTTCTACTTCTTCTTTGTTTTTTAGAATCCAGGTAATAATTTGCGATTTGTAATCAATCCAATTCACTTGTGCTATACCAATTTTACCAAATTCACCATGTATGCTTGATTTTTCGTCATTGGTCACATTAATGGGAGTTTGCTTGTATGCCTTTCTGAAAATTTCTTTTGCAAGTAGTCTTTTTAAAATCCGGTCTTGATTCATTGTAAGAAACGGTGTGGGCGGTGAATCATTCGTAATTTTATGTGGATTAGCAAAATAAAACTCATCATGACTTCTACCTCTACAAAAAGTCAGGATCACAGAGTATGCTTGGCCCCGTCGTCCTGCCCGTCCAACTCGCTGCTGATAGTTGAACCTTTGTGGTGGCATATTTCCTAACATCACTGCTTGTAACGCACCGATATCGACTCCAACTTCCAGAGTTGTTGTAACGCTCAATAAGTCAATAGTTTTGACATTTCGGTTTCCTTCCTTTGGCAAAATAATATTTCTAAAATGTCTTTGTCGTTCAAATTGATTGTCTGTTTGGCCTGTCAATTCTTCACAATGTAAGCGGATTGGTTTCCTCCTTTCGGTAATAGCATTGAATGCTAAATAATTTCTATCCCAATGATTTTTACAATTATCACTTGATAATAGCAATTCCGTTAAAACAATATCATCTCTTGTAGTTCCAGCAAAAGTGCAAATACCTCCAGAGGAATGCAGATGCGGCCTGTTCACCAATGTTCCTTTCCAAATCGGATTTGTTCCGGTTGAAACCTTTATAAATAAATTCTCAATCAGTAAACCTCGCTGTGCATCTAAAAGCCCTGAACGAAAAAGTGTCTCATAAATGGCATTTCCTAAATCATCCGGATCAACAGTATTTTTTGCTGCTACATTTCTAATCCATCTCCTTAATGGAGCTGGCAACGAATCAAAATTGACAAATGGGGTTCTATTTGGAAAATCTGAATAGTTGTGCTTGTATTTGTCTCCTAAAATTCTAATGGAACTGTTAATAATATCTAAGAACAAATCACGACTAATGTTCAGTGATTGGACAAAGTGATTTATTGAAGGCGTTTCAGGATTGATTGAAAGATAACCAAAGCAAGACGATTCAAAAGAATAAAATAGTTGGCCAAAAAACATTTGAGATAACTCATCAAATGAATTATTCCTTATTTGTTGAATAAATTGATTTAAGTTTGTTTGAGATTTCCAAACTGGTTCATTTAAATAATCAATTAGATTATACCAATCAACCCAAACCCCATTCGCAATTTCCTTTTGTCTGATTGAAATATTTAACCCACCGGGGTTGACACCAAGTTTTACAAGATTTTTTATGATTGGAGCAAGGTTGAAAGAAGGAGATAGGTCAATTAAATCACGAACACTCATTGTTCTTTTTCTGATTTGATTTAATCTTTCCAGGGCATTTTCTTTCTCCTGCCGATTGGGAGAATTTGAATGATAAACAAGCCCATTGATATCTTCAAAAATATTTTGATGCTCTTTTTCAAACTTTTGCTTTGTTACTTCATCACCATTATCAAATGCATTGACAAGTTCGTTTTTCATCAGAATATTTGAGTGAAGTTCAAAGAGTAATGATTCTCTTAATAAATCAGTGAAATGATTTCTTTCTATTCCATTTGCAACTTGAGCAGCATCTTCACGACTGTCAGAAAAAACAACAAGTTTTCTTTCATCAACTTTATCTGGGAGTTGTAACATTAACTCCTTTGCAAAAATTTGACTTGTCTTGGCGAAACCTGTTCTGAATGAACGAATTGTTGATTTCCTGCTTCTTTTTTCTGAATAGTCAGTTGCACAACAAGGACAAATACAAGGAAGTGCATAATGTGTATCGTGTCCTACATTGCGCACAAATAAATCATTTGCAACATCAATACCATTGTGAAAAATAAAAAACATTCTTCCTCTAATCCAATCTTCAGGATTGTCCTTATCGTCTTTATTCCCGGTATCAACATCACCAGACTTAACATTTAGTATTGCAGGAATCCATTGGGCAATATAATCATTATTATCACTAGGATTTACTAAGGTTTGATCATTCCAAGTGTCTGCTTCCAGGCCTGCATTTCTTCCAAAGCGTTGTGTGTGTTTAGTAAATCTTTGATTACCTTGGGCCCAGAAAATACCGTATTCTTGATAAGTTCTCTTGTCAACTAATTTTCCAGGTGTTTTTTCAGGAATACCTTCAATCTTCGGGCTTAATGGCAATAGTTCCCAATTATTATTTTTCCCTATTGATCTGCTCCCTCCAAAAAATGTTGTTCCGCAGTTATCACAATAGAGCAATTCTAAAATTCTGTTCCCGTTTTCTGAATGAATTTTGGAGGATGAATAAAGTTTCCCGGCAGTCCTCTCTCCATCTTTGTATCCTAAGTTATCAATATCATCAGGTTTGACAGAAGCCCAAATGCCTTCGATATTTCGGAAGAAGTAATGAAAACGAAATCTTGGTAATTTTCTACTATCAGGAACATTATCTGCAATCGATTTGAATTGGGGTTCGTCTAATAAAGCTCTTGAGATTAGCAAACCTCTCAGCGCCTCTTGTAAATCCTGCTCAGAATTTGGCTTTTCAAAGATCATATTAGCAAAGAAATGTTCTTCTGATTCATCTCCTTCTGCTTTGATTGAACAAACTGCTTGATAATTCTCGCAAGGCGAAAACATTCGTTCCTTTATAAGTATTATTGGGTTTGTAATTACAGTGAGAAGTTTTTCTACTCCCTTTCCATCCTGAGTAATTTTGAAGGTATCTGCAAGTTCACTGGCTGCTTTTTCGCAAGATGAAATAAAATCAGGATTGGAAATATCATATCCTGTTTGTGAATATGTTTTTGCAATTAATAGAAAAGGGTTTATAGGCAGCTTTTTCACACCGGCAGATAAGGAAGCAACGGCATTATTTTTCCCTTCAATTATTTTAAAAGGCTTTCTATTCCAATCAACACCAAAAAAATCCTCAATAAACTTTTTGCTTTTTTTCCCTTCTGTTGATTCGTCAGCAACAATTGATGCGCTTGACGCTAGTATTCTTAATTGCGGGTGATGTGGGTGCAATCCCAAACGGTTAAGCACAAGTTTAAGCAGATATGCTACCTCCGTTCCTTGAGTGCCTCTGTAAAGGTGTAGCTCGTCAATAATTAAATGAAATATTCTGTTTGTTTTTTCCGCTTCTTTTTCATTTTCTGGTAACTCTTCACAACTAAGCCATTTTTTTGTCTCATCAAAGATGCCTGAATCGATGTTCCTCATCAGCATAATACTTAACATTGAAAAGTTCGTAATCAGAATATCAGGAGGTGCAATTTGCATATCGAACCTGCATCGCATTTCTGAACTATTATCAAGCCGTTGAAAAAAGGATTTTAGTTCCTTTATTTTTTCTTTCTTTTTTTCTTCTTTAAGTTTCTTGAAATCTTCCTCATTAAGTAAATCTGTTAGTATATATTCAGAGACATTTTGAAACTCATCATCTAAGTCTTTCAGCTCAGATTTCAGTTTTTTAATTTTGCCGTCGTTCCTTTCTCCATCCAAAGTGAAAAGTTCTCCAGCAGTTGGAGTCGAACCATTGTATCTGCCAAAATAAATTTTGTTGCCATTACCATTCTTGTCCAACCATTCTCGTGTATCATCTGAATCAAGTGCTTTTCGCAACCTGCTCATTTGGTCTTCCACTAAAGCATTCATCGGATAAAGAATCAATGCTCTTATTCCTGCTTGCCGAATATCGTGATTTCTTTGTCTAACTACTGGGCTCAAACATCGATTCGTACTGTCAACAATTTTGGCAGGGGTTAACCCATTTGAATCTTTCCACCAAGTATCGATACTTGCTGATCTTTGATTTGCACTTTTCCATTTCATAAACTCTTTAGAAAGTTGTGCGAATAATGGAAATAAAAATGCTTCAGTCTTACCGGAACCAGTCCCTGAAGTAATGATGCAATTGTTACCTTGCAATGCTTCCTTTAACATTTCAGCTTGATGCTTGTGCAATTTTGCTGAAGCAGGAAATAAGCCTGTCTTAACAATTTCTTTGAAGTATTTTGCTTCTTCCTCGTTCAGAGCAAATTCCAAATCCTCTGTATTAATATCATTGATTGTAAGCCCGCTTGTCTCATAATCAGGTAATGGCTCAATCCACGGTTTTCTGTAAAGAACTTTATCACAATTGAGCAAATCATTTCGTTCTTTTTCTAGTCCGGGAAACTTTGTCCCAAAAGCAGTCTCAACATAACGAATGAAATTTTCTTTGATTAATTCAAATGAACCTATGGGATCTTTCATATGGCTTGTGGGGTTGTTTCAATGTTCATATTTAATATAAATCGAAAAAAATTTTGTGTAAATATGGAGGGAACATCCCGATAAACATTATACCATACAGCCTTGCCTTTGAGATTCAGTTGTTTGAATTCAGGTGCTTCTCCACTCAATTGAATTATTGTTCTTGAAATCAGTTTTGGCAAAGGAAGAGCCGCCGGAATTGCGAGTGTATTTTCGGTAAAATAAATTTCTTTTGGTCTAGCAAAGAAATTCCCGACTCCGTATCCTCTTTCTTTTTCTGATATATGATTAAGGAATAGATACTTCCCCCAATTTTTATCTACTGGGAAATATGCTTGGTCAATCCATAAACCATATTCATGAATGTAACCAGGTTTGCACTCAGAAAGCGAGTATGTTTTATCAGGTTCACCACAAATTTCAAACTTTAATGAGTCTTTATTGAATACTTTTGTCTCTAACCCAAATCTTTCCCATGATTCCGAACTGCCTTGATCTTTTTGGTATTGTTCGTAATCTAACAAAGTAGTGAGAAAGTTTTTTAGCTTTAAAATATACCATTCATCGAATTCAATCTGAAATTCATTAACAAGATTCAAAAAACATGTTTTACTGTTACTCTCAAATATTATTGCATCGGGAAGAAGCAGTTGTTGATTTGATTTACTTTGTTTTTTAATTGAAAGTGAAATTTCACCATCACTTTTTAAGCAATAGGTCATCATTTCATTAATCAATTTTTCGGTTCTCCCTCCAATAAGTAGAACCTTCAGCCCATATGTAGATGGAATAGATATTAGTTTAGGTGGTAGTGTACAAATTTTCCCACTTGAATAATCGTAATCAACATAACCAAGATAATCCAAAAGATGAATAGAAGATTTTCTCCTTTGCTGAAAATCATGTTGGGGTTCTTTAAAAGTATTGCGTAAAACAATTTCAAATACTTCGTTAAATTTTAAAATGTCACAATCTTTTACTCCAACTAACCATTTTAACAATAAACTATCTGTGAATTTGATTGGGATTTGCTGAATTCTCGCCTTTAGGCTTGGATTAAATGATTGCTCATCAACCAAATTACTTCTGAATCCATAAAATTGAACATTATTTCCCTGAATAAAGTTGTCAGTATCATTAATAATCGAATTGTGCTTATTTCGCTTAGGAAGAATGTCATTGCTTAACTCTTGGTAAAATGCTTCATCAATTTTGTAATTTTGTCTTGTACCCTCTAAGTGCTCATTTTCAATTTGAATTAAAAAATTGGAATTTAGAATCAGATTGCTTGGTAATAGCCAAATCCCTCCAAAACTTGGATGCCTTTGGAGGAAAAATCTGTCATCTCTTCCTTCATATTGAAAGTAGACTGATTCTGTTCCATCGGCATTTGATATTTCAATTTCTGGTAATAATTCATTCAAGTAAGTTCTGTATCCAATTTTCAAACCTGTTCCTTCACGAAGCGAAATCTTTTTTTTCTTGTAAACTTTGAGTTGTTGAAATTGCTCATGACTTGTTTGGGGATTCTTAAAACGGAAAAGCGAATAACCAGCTGGAATATTAGGGAATGTGCTGCAATCTATAAAGTGACTACAATTTTTTTCTCCCCACACTTTGATCGAATTTTTAATATCGTTTCCACATAGAAGATACATCTCTTCTACTCTTGATAAGGTTTCCGTTTCAATCCAGAAATCATTTCCAAGTAAGAAATAACCACCACGAATAAAAAGACGCATATTTCTAAACTCAAATTTTGCTGTCCATTTATTAATAGGGTCTCTAAGTTCAAAATGTTCGTCGAATTGTCTCCTGAATGTCCTGGACCAATTTTCATTTTCATAAATGTCATCAAACTCTTCGAATTTCAATCCGGGTGGTGGTTCAGTTATATATTTTATTCTGAAGGAAAAGTCAATTTCACCATCTTCATTTAGTTTGAATTGAAGTTTGATAGGGACTACGGTTTGCTTTCTAATATGCTTCTCTATTCCATCTTTCAAAATGATTTCATGTTCTTCTCCCGTCCAAATTTCAAATTCCGATTTTACTGTTTCAATTATTGATCTTCCAATCTCATCATCTGTCTTTTTAATGATGTCAATCACACCAGGCTTCAAACCAAGTATTGACAACCCATTTCTTATTAGATGTTTTCTGAATATATCGTCTTGGTAAAAGGTTTTTGGTGTTAATCCAGATGTATAGAAGAAATCAGGTAGTTTTCTAATTGCTTTAGGCGGCAGAACGCACTGTGAAAATGGCTTGTAAACAAACTTTCGTGCTCGATTAGTAAATGTCAATAATTTAAAAAATCCTAATTTGCCATTATTGACTTCATTAGCCCAGTTTGAAAGGTCTGACCATAAATCGTCAATTGTTCTTAGTTTGCCTCGTAAGTTTTGGTTAATGCAATTCTCTGCTAAAAAATCATCTAATCTATCGTAATAGTTGCTTGCATAATAGTCACCTTGGATTTCAATCAACGGTAAAACAGTAAAAACTAAATGAGAAATGTAAGGTGGGTACTTTAGCTCAATTCCTTCAATGGATTTTAGTCCAGGCCTCTTCCATTGTTGAAAAGAATGAACAGCTTTGTCAAAAAGGTTCGGGAATCCACTTGAGCCAGGAAGTCCATTTCTAATTTTTACGAGAAAGTCAATCCAAATTTCTTGATCTGACTCTCCATCGAAATTTTCTCGTGCAAGGTTTATAATCTCTTGTTTGGTAATGAATAACAATATATCCTTCCCTGCTTGTGAAGAATTGAAGAAGTGTTCTGCAATACGGTTGTTCCATTCGAGGAAATTCATCCGTTATAAGGTATGTGACATATTTGATGTGAAAAATATAATTAAAATGCAAGAATAGATATATCGTAAGAAGTAGTGAAACTTTAAAACATGAAGTGTAATCCAAAAATACTAATAAAAATGACACAATTACAGGCAACTGTTTATGACCCTAACAAAAGGTTCCTGTCTTAGCCAAAAACATCGGAATCTTGATGAAAAAGAAGATTCAGAAGGTGATCTTGTTTTCAACGTCGGCTATACGGGCATCAAATGCGGTTTTGGATAAATCAGAAAGCAAATCGGAGCACTTTCAAGAATTTTTCGCATGTTTGTAAAAAAAATTTATGAGTAACTGGTCAAGACTATACTCGCTTGCAGATCACATCAACGCACTGAAACCGTGGCGGTTCATGTATGAAGATGAAATAACCGGTGTTCGCGATCCGGTTACGAGTACCATCGGTTTTATCAGTGTAATGGGGAATCTCGGCGAACACTATGCTCTCACCGTGTACCTTGGTGAGCGGGCTTTGGGACAGTATCTGGAGCTTTCGGAGAACCAAGCTAATGCTACTCCTGAAATGGTGCTGGAAATCCCACAGTTGATGATTTCTTTTGAGGACAGGGAGTTTCTGGAAAAGGAAGATCGTGCAATTATAAAAGAAAATGGGGTCAAAGTCTCGGGGAAGAAATCGTGGCCAATGTTCAGGAGCTATCGGCCAGGGATGGTTCCGTGGTTCCTTGAAGAACACGAGCAGGAGAGCATGGTCAGCTTTCTTGAACAATTCCTGGAAGTTGCATCAAGGTCAAACTCTGATGAACGGAAGGCAACACCGGGTTCAAATGGACATGACAATTATCTTGTGAGAGAATGTAAGAAAATTCGTGAAAACATTAAGTGGGAAGATACCTGGCAGAAAATCGTATTACCCTCAACCCGGGAAATTCGTTACGCAATCGACTCCGGATTGCTGGAAAAAACAAGGGCTATACCGATCGGCAAGAACATTTATGAGATGGATTTCTTTCTGACCCCGGCCCAGGTAAGAGAAAAGAATAAACGTCCTTTTTTCTCCTATATGCTTCTGATTGTTGATGAAAGAAGTGAGCTTGTAATTTCCAGTGATCTGCTTGATCCTTCTGATGGCATTGAACAAATGCTCGTTAAAATTCCTGGACTTACACTTAAGAAATTATCAAATGGTACATCCCTCCCACAGGCAGTTCTTGCCGGGTCGCCACGTTTGGCTGACCTCCTGTCGCCACTGATGAAATCGCTAGGTATAAAGCTTCAATATAAAAAAGGTTTGAGTAGCCTTGAAACTGCGAGAAGTGCCATTTTAGAGTATTTCAGCAGAGGATAAAGAAAGATTAGCCCTCTTTACGATCAAAAAAACAGGCGTTCAGGCTTTAGCCTGAACGCCGAAATCTCAGATTTGACCGAAGGTCAGAACTTGATTTTGCCTTCTACATCAGCAATGCTTGCATCGAATGATGACTTGAGAAAATCAATGACTTTCTTGATACCAGGGGTAAAACTGGTGGTGAAGACATTTCCGTCTGAGTCATTCAGCCGCATGGAGCAGTTGAAGTCATTGGATGCTGTCTGGAACCTTTCCAGTTCGCTTCGGGTCTGGACCAGCTTCGCCCTTTTTTCGATGACCAACTGGAGGTTTTCGACCTTGAGGATCTTCTCCATCAGGGTCATTTCCTTGACTGGTTCAGGAGCAGGAACAACAGGTTTTTCAGGTTCGACCTTCAAGAGCGGTTTCTGCTCTTCGGTTTTTTTCTCTTCAGGGTTGAGAACCGTTTTTGCAGCTGCAAGAACTGCGTTTTCTTCCTTGGATGCTCCGCCGTTGGTCGGCTTCAGTACTGGTGCTGTGATCTTTGTCATTGTGTTTCGCTGCTGCCTTGCAGACTTTTTTAGGCATCTGGCTCGCCGGGGTTTAAGAAAAA
>PLMO01000052.1:16023-21348 GCA_003142515.1 Bacteroidales bacterium | reverse complement strand
ATGAGAAGGAAAATTGTTGCTGGGAACTGGAAAATGAACGAGTCATTTCCGGATGCCGAAGAACTGATTGCTGAAATTGCAGACAAGCTGGAGTCGATGGATACGGGCCACCAGGATGTGATCCTCTGTCCTCCTTATGTATACCTTGAAATGGCCACGGATATTGCTGAAGATTCGGTTTTCAGCGTGGGCGCTCAGAACATGAACGAAAACGACACCGGGGCGTATACAGGCGAAATTTCGGGACCTATGCTAACCTCGATGGAAGTTGAATATTGTATCATCGGCCATTCGGAAAGAAGAAAATATTATGGGGAAGATCATGTGTTGCTGGCAAAGAAATTGGATGCTGCATTAAGGAATGGCATCCGGCCGATCTTTTGCTGCGGTGAAGTGCTCCCGGAAAGAGAAGCAGGACACCATTTTGAGGTGGTCAAAAAGCAACTGGATGAATCCTTGTTTCACCTTACTGCCGAACAGTTTCAGCAGGCTGTGATCGCTTATGAGCCGGTGTGGGCCATTGGGACCGGTGTGAATGCCACACCCGCTCAGGCACAGGAGATGCATGCCTACATCCGTGAACAGGTCGCTTTGAAATACGGTGAAAGCCTGGCCTCCGAGACCAGTATTTTGTACGGAGGAAGCTGCAATGCTTCCAATGCCCGTGAACTTTTTTCCCAGGCAGACGTAGATGGTGGCCTCATCGGTGGCGCATCCCTGAAGGCAGATGAATTTTTGAAGATTGTAACTTCCTTCTGATATGGACTACTTCGAGATCCGCATTCATCCTGTTTCGGAAGAAAAACGTGAGATTCTCACTTCCCTGCTTGCCGAAGAGCAGTTTGAAAGTTTTGTGGAAACGAAGGATGAACTTCTTGCCTATATCCAGATCAATAATTATTTCCGGGAAAAGGTGAAACAGATCTGTGGTCAGTTTGAAGTGAAATTTACCGAGAAACGGATCCCCGATCAGAACTGGAATGCCGAATGGGAGAAAAACTTCGAACCGGTACTGATTGCAGGAAAATGTTACATTCGTGCTCCTTTTCATACTCCCCGTCCCGATTATCCTTTCGAGATCATCATCGAACCGAAAATGTCATTCGGAACAGCTCATCATGAAACCACAGCCATGATGATCGAAGTGATGATGCAGATGGATATCCGGGGGAAGAAAGTGCTGGATATGGGTTGCGGTACCGGCATCCTTGCCATTCTTGCATGTAAGATGGGCGCTTCGGAAGTGGACGCCATCGACAACAACAGCTGGGCTTTCACCAATGCCATGGAAAACATGGGAAAAAACAGCGCATCGGCCGTCACCGTGACGATGGGAGATATTGATGCTGCCGGTTCCGGTTACAATATCCTATTGGCAAATATTAACCGGAATGTCCTGCTCTGCCACATCCCCGAATATTCAAAACACATTCAAAAAGGTGAATTGTTGATGAGCGGTTTTTATGAACAAGACCTCACAATGATCCGGCAGGCAGCAGAATCGAATACATTTGTCTTCGACCGTTCTATAACAAAAAACCGATGGGTCGCCGCCCGATTTATAAAATGAAAAATCCGCTTGCAAGGCCGGCCCTCTATGTTTTAATGCCGGTTCTTCTTTTATTATTTTCACAGGTCGCCTGGGGGCAGAAAATTACCCGGTTTTCAGGCGATTCCACAAAATTTATCACTGAACTCAACAGTGTATTTACCCCGCTTGTGGCCAATGAACAGAAGATGAGTGCTGCCCTTATGAAAGAGTTCATTAAAAAGTGGTATGCTGAAACATATGATCCCTCCAAGAAAAAACTTATCTATGCCATCGGCAACCAGATGCTCAGGAAAGGGCTGAAACCCTATCCCGACTTTTACAATTACATCAAGGCCCTGAATGTTTTTATTGATTCCCATCAGCCGGATGAACGCTTCAATGAATGGTTTATCGTTCTGAAAGGGCTCCAGGAAAACAGGAACAGCCGTTACTTCCTCCAGTTTGTTGAACAATCCATTATCCTTTTCGGCGAGAACCTTGTTTATAAATCCCAATCGGCAAAATGGAAGATCATTATTCCCGATTATCATATGAAATTTGATTCGGTTCCCGTGATCACGTTTAATCCCTCCATGCTGGTATGTTATGCCAATAACGACAGCCTTGTGATCTTCAATACCCGCGGGGTTTTTTATCCGCTTACATTTTATTGGATAGGCAATGGAGGAAAGGTCGATTGGCAGAGGGCTGGGTTGGATCCTCAGCAGGTTTTTGCGAATGTGAATAATTACCAGATCCAGATGAAATATGCCAAGGTCGAAGCGGATTCGGTCGAATTTTACAACAAGAAGTTTTTTGCTTTTTCCCTGATGGGAAAATTCAGCGATAAGGTTCTCGCGAATGTTACCGAGGATAAGGCCCAATACCCCACATTCAGTTCCTATAATAAAACCATCGGGATCAAAAACCTTTTCAAGAATGTTGATTACCTGGGCGGATTCGCGATGGAAGGCGCAAAAATCATCGGATCCGGTTCAAGGACAGAAGATGCCAGGCTCGTTTTTAGGAAAAATAACAAAGAGTTTGTCAGGATCTTCTCGAAATTGTTTGTCATCCGTACCGATCGCATTAACTCTGCAAAGGCTTCCATTACGATCTATCACGAAAATGATTCCATCTACAACCCGGTTCTCACGATGAAATACATTGATGAGAAGAAAGAGCTGACACTAACACGNNCGGTATGATAAACTGCAGGGGATCGACGAGTTCAATCCGTTGTATGTCCTGAGAAAATATTCCGAGAAATATAAAACCCGGGATTTTACACTCGACCAGATCGTCACCTTTATGGAGCGGCCACCCGAGCAAGTGGAGGCGCAATTGCTGACCCTGGCATACAAAGGGTTCCTCATTTATGACCCGGATGATAAAACCGGCAAAATCAAGGATAAACTGATCAATTATGTAAAGGCCAGAGATGAGAAGATCGACTATGATGTGATCTTTTTCAATTCTACTGTGACTGCGAAAAGCAACGGGATCCTGAGCCTCGACAGCTTCGACCTGGTGATCCAGGGTGTGCCGAAGGTCTTCCTGAGCGATTCCCAGCAGGTGTACATCTATCCTGCAAAAGAACAGGTGATCCTGAAAAAGGATGGCGACTTCCTGTTCTCCGGCAAAGTTGAAGCAGGTCTCTTCGACTATTATACCAAGATGAGTTCCTTTGAATATAACAAATTCAAGCTGAACCTGCCCTATATCGATTCAATGGCCGTGTATGTCAAGAGCCGCACAAAAGACCCGAAAACCCAGACCTATCCACTTGTAAAAGTCTCGACGTATATTACAAACCTCAGCGGAGACCTGCTGATCGATGATCCGAAGAATAAATCCGGGTTGAAGAAATTTCCGGAATACCCGATCTTCAATAGTAAAAATGTTTCCTATGCGAATTGGGAAAAAAGGTCAGTATATAAAGGCGTCTATAAAAAAGATAAATTCTTTTTCAGCGTTGATCCCTTTACATTGAAAAGCATCGGGTCATTTTCTACCGACAGCCTGAAATTCAAAGGTGTCCTTGTTTCTTCCGGTATTTTCCCGGATATCAGGGAGCCGCTTTCTGTGCGTCCGGATTATTCTTTCGGAATCGAATCAAATACCGGACCTGGTGGTCTGTCTGCATATGGCGGAAAAGGTACCTTTTTCTCGAAGATTGATATGAGCGACAAAGGGTTGAGGGGCGATGGCAAACTGATCTACCTCAATTCATCTTCCTTATCGGATAACTTTATCTTTTACCCGGATTCCATGAAGACGGTGGCTATGTCATTTACTGCTACTGAACTCTCGGGCCAGGTGGAATGTCCAACTGTTAAGGGCGATTCAGTATATGAATTCTGGAAGCCTTATAAGAACATACTCAAGGTGTCAAGCATCAGCAAGAATATTTCGATGTACAACGGCGAGGCAACCTTGGCGGGCAGCCTGAACCTGACCCCGGCAGGATTGACCGGCCAGGGAACCATCAAGATCAGGGATGCTGAAATGGAGGCGTTTTTATTTGAATTCAAGCGGCGTGTCTTTGATGCGACAGTGGATGTTTTCCGGATCAAGTCGGTGAACCTTTCAGCGTTGAGCATCTCTACCAGGAATTACCTCACCCATTTTGATTTTGATAAACTGAAAGGTGAATTCAAATCCAGCCGTGGGATCTCCAGGGTGGACTTCCCGGTTAACCAATATGCTTGTTTGATGGACCGGTTCGACTGGCTGGTTGAACAACGGTCTATCCGGTTGTACAATGAACGAAATCAGCAGGTCGAAATTGCAGATACCCTGAGCGCCGATATGCTGGTCAATTATAAGTTCCCGGGAACCGAGTTCATATCCACACATCCCCTGCAGGATTCCCTGCGGTTTTTTTCCCAGCAGGCAACCTATGACCTCAATACCAATATCATCAGTGCGGAGGATGTAAAGGTGATCCGGGTGGCCGATGCAGCAATATTTCCGGATTCAGGTAAGGTTTATATCCATCCTGAAGCCAAAATGAGAATCCTGAACAAGGCAGGCATCATTGCCAATACCAACAATAAATTTCATCGCTTTTATAACTGCAATATCAGCATTGCTTCACGGAAGAAGTACACCGGCAATGGCTATTATGACTATATCGAAAGAGACAACCAGCGTCGGCAGATCCAATTTTCCCGGATTGCCGTGGATACAGCGGGTGAAACCGTTGCCGAAGGAAGTGTCCTTGACACCACCCGTTTCTATCTCAGTCCGGAATTTGAGTTCAGGGGGACCATCAGCCTGCGGGCATCCCAACGGAACCTTACTTTTGAAGGAGGCTTCCGCCCGGTGATGGATTGTTTCCCGACGGCCCGGGCATGGACCTATTTTACGAGCGATATCAACCCTCAGCAGGTGATGATCCCGCTTGAGGATCCTTTGAGGGATATTCATTTCCAGAAACTGGGACTTGGAATTATGTTCGCCAATACCAGCAACCGTATCTATCCTGCCTTCTTCTCACCGAAAAAATCGTTCAGCGATTCCACCATGATCACATCCCTTGGAAAGATCGACTTTGACCTTACCAACGGATTATATCGCATAATGGAGATGGACCGCCGCAAAGACCCGACACTACCCGGTAGCCGCCTAACGCTGAGTACAAACGATTGCATTCTTCACGGAAGCGGGAAGATTAACCTGGCAATGAATTCAGGCGCCCTGAAAATGGAATCCTGGGGAACCCTTGATCATTATGTTATTGCCGATTCAACCAAAGCACATGTTGCCCTTGCACTCAATTTCCCGTTCTC
>PLMO01000052.1:0-15990 GCA_003142515.1 Bacteroidales bacterium | reverse complement strand
CTCAATAAAACGTGGGTTTCCTATGGGCCCATCGCCATCGGTTGCATAGGAAAAGTGCAGGTGAATAAGTTTGTTAACGGGATCCTGGAATTCCAGAAGAAAAAGAACGGGGATGATTTTACATTTTATTTTGAGTTGACCAAGAATGACTGGTACTTTTTCAATTACCGCAACAACATCCTCATGGCATTGAGTTCCAATGCGCAATTCAATGAAGCGGTTGAAGCAGGAGTCAAATCGTCTCCGGAACAGAAAAGGATCAACAATCTTGTGAAAGGCTACCGGTATACCATTGGAACCGACCGGAAAAAAAGAGAATTCCTGAGAAAATACGAAACCCAATAACAAAATTCGTAATTCGTAATTCGTAATTATATGAACCACATCTACCTCGCACTTGAAATCCTCTTAGCCTACTTAATAGGTTCAATACCAAGCGCAGTCTGGGTGGGCAAGTTGTTTTACAGAATCGATGTAAGGCAACATGGCAGCGGGAATGCTGGCGCCACCAATGTGATCCGGGTACTGGGCTACAAAGCCGGGATACCGGTACTGCTGATTGATGTTTTCAAAGGCTGGGCAGCTGTCCAGGTGATCTTCCTGTTCCCGCACCCGGGATTGAGTGAGGATTTTATTACCTACGTCAGGATATGCATGGCATTCGCAGCGGTTCTTGGACATGTTTTTCCTGTCTTTGCCGGTTTTAAAGGGGGAAAAGGCGTAGGTACCCTTGCCGGGGCAGCGATCGCGCTATACCCGCTTGCTTTGCTTGTCGTACTTGCACTTTTTATCGCCACGCTGGCCGTGACAAGGTATGTTTCCTTAGCTTCCATCCTTTGCGGAATATCCTTCCCTTTTATCGTCATTTTTATTACAGGACAGGAACACCCGGGGCTTATCATTCTTTCCATCGTGGTGGCGGTCTTCATCCCCCTCACCCATATAAAAAATATCAAACGGCTGATCAGGGGAGAGGAAAACAGATTTGATTTCCGCAGGAAAAAGAAGGAAGAAGGAACTTAAGTTTCACAAGGAGATTCATTGTTTGAATTGAGATTTAATTATTGTATATTTGACAAAATTTTCGATTGAAGACGACCCTGGTCGGAATTATTTGTATGTAAAACGAAAAATGACACTGTTATGAAATTCATCGTTTCCAGTTCCCTATTACTAAAAAACCTGCAATCCATTATCGGTGTGATCAATACCAGTAATACGTTGCCCATTCTGGATGATTTTCTGTTTGACCTGAAGGATGATGTGCTTATGATCACTTCTTCAGACCTGGAAACCACCATGAGTGTGACGCTGAAACCTGATAAAGCTCTTCAGAACGGGAGTATTGCGATTCCGGCCAAGATCCTGGTCGACACGCTTAAAACGTTTGCAGATATCCCGGTTTCATTTACCATCAATGAAGACAATCAGGGTATTGAGATCTCAGCGGGTGATGGAAAGTACAAACTGGCCGGCCACAAGAGCGATGAATACCCACGGGTTCCGACCCTTGAAAGCACCACTTCCATAGAACTCACTTCCTCCCTGCTTTCGCAGGCCATCAACAAAACCCTCTTTGCAACAGGCAATGATGAACTCAGGCTGGTATTATCAGGTGTTTTCTGTGAATTATCCCCGGAAGATATCACCTTTGTTGCCACCGATGCCCATAAACTGGTGAAATATAAGAGGACCGATGCAAAATCGAATGAGTCAGCCTCCTTTATCCTCCCGAAGAAACCACTGAATCTTCTCAAGAACATTATTACAGGCCAGGATATGCCTGTCAACATCGAATACAACCGCACCAATGCGTTCTTCTCCTTCCAGAACGTCCATCTTGTTTGCCGCCTCATTGATGGAAAATACCCGAACTACGATGCCGTCATCCCAACCGAGAATCCCAATAAACTGACAATCGACCGGAATGCCCTGCTCACTACCATCCGCCGCGTAGCCATCTTTGCCAACCAGTCGACCCACCAGGTACGGTTTAAGCTTTCGGGAAAAGAACTTGTTCTTTCTTCNNCTGATCGAGATGCTGAATAACATTGATACCGATGAGATCCGCCTGGAAATGTCGGCGCCCAACAGGGCCGGTATCCTTCTTCCCGTGAACCAGGAGAACAAAAATGAGGACATCCTTATGCTTGTCATGCCGGTCATGCTCAATAAGTAGTACCGATAAGGTTCATTTTTCTCTTTCATGTGAGATAAAAAAAAGAGAGGCCTTCCTTGCGGATGGCCTCTTTTTTTGCATCACAATGTGCACAAAAGATTTTTACTCTTTCTTAACATTGATTGCTTTCTTTCCTCTTTTGTCTTCCGTGATATCAAAAGAAACCTGGTCGTTTTCCCTTACACGGTCAATCAGACCACTGACGTGTACGAAAATGTCTTCTTGTGTTTCATCATCTACGATAAAACCAAATCCTTTTCTCTCGTTGAAAAACTTTACTTTACCTGTTGACATAACAATTAAGTATTAAAATTAGCGAACCAAAGGTAATATATAATTTGAGATAACAAAAAGATAATGAAAGAAAATTTCTTTCAGGATAAATTTTATCTATTTGTCACTTAATAAATACAACCCCATCCTGTACATCAAATGCAATCATTGTTTCTTCCGGTTTAGCTTGTATTCTCAGGAAACACTGGGTTTCCCCTGCTTCCGCCTGTTACAACTGCAATTTTGGTTTTCAACCGTAATTGTTATTTATGGATTTTTTATTGACAGTTACTCCTATATGATTTATCTGGGCCTGGG
Organism: Bacteroidales bacterium; assembly: GCA_003142515.1. GTDB lineage: Bacteria > Bacteroidota > Bacteroidia > Bacteroidales > FEN-979 > FEN-979. The sequence goes on along the minus strand of PLMO01000052.1, from coordinate 13,220 downwards.
GAATTACACAGAGGTCCACGGAGAAGACACGGAGGTACACAGAGACTGGATGATGCATGCTTGCCGCAGGTAGGGATGCTGGTTCAAATAATTAAAAATTAAGATTAAAAATTACGAATCAGGAGCTGTAAACCAACTTTATGAACTTGATAAACTTTACAAACTTTACGAACTTTACAAACTATCCTTCAGAAATTTGGTAATTTTGCATCTCGAAAATTGATAAGACATGCCAAGAATCAATAGAATTGGAATCCTTACCTCAGGCGGTGATTCCTCCGGAATGAATGCCGCAATCCGGGCTGTGGTGCGCACAGCCATATTTCATAATGTGGAGGTCTATGGGATCTGCCGCGGATATGAGGGCCTGATCGACGGCCAGTTTGAACAGATGTACAGTCACTCGGTGTCCAATATCATACAACGGGGAGGGACAATACTGAAAACAGCCCGCAGCCAGCGATTCATGGAACGGGAAGGCCGTGACATCGCCTACAGTAACCTTAAACAATTTGAAATTGATGGTCTGGTCGCCATCGGTGGGAATGGCACATTTACAGGCGCCGGCATTTTCGATGAAGAGAATGACTTTCCCATCATCGGGTTACCCGGGACGATTGATAATGACCTTTACGGGACCGATGCCACCATCGGGTATGACACTGCCATTAATACGGTTGTGGAAGCATGTGATAAAATAAGGGATACTGCCAACTCCCACGAACGATTGTTTTTTATCGAAGTGATGGGCCGTGATGCCGGATTTATCGCACTCAGAAGCGGAATGGCCGTTGGGGCAGAGTTCATCCTGGTACCTGAAACCACCACTTACATCGACAACCTTACACGCCTCCTGAAACATGACTGGCGCAGGAATAAAACCTCCGGGCTCGTGATCGTGGCTGAAGGGGACGATTTCGGCGGAGCTTACGCAGTCGCAAAAAAAGTAAAGGAAAAACTCCCTGAAATGGATACGCGCGTCACCGTGCTTGGGCATATTCAGCGCGGAGGAGCTCCCAGCGCATATGACCGCGTGCTCGCCAGCACCCTTGGATACGAAGCTGTCAATGCCCTGCTGGACGGACAAAGAGGCGTGATGGTGGGGATTATCAATAATAAAATCGCTTTCACTCCTTTTGAGAAGGCCATCAAACACCATAAAGACATCAATCTCCAGATGCTCGAAATGTCACGCATTCTGGCTTTATAAACAGTTTTACCCTTCTTGTTGTGGACCCGAAATCCCGGTTTGCCGATGTGTTGTTATCTTTACCGGTCAGCACCTATACATATGCCATCCCCGATGGGCTGGCTGGCAAAGCCGTGAAAGGTGGCAGGGTTGTAGTCCAGTTCGGAAAAAGAAAGATCTATACAGCCCTGGTCATTGAGATTCATGATCGCAAACCCGATGGCCACGAAACAAAGGAGATACTTTCGGTGCTGGATGAAGTACCCATCATCTTTACATTGCAATTAAAATTCTGGAATTGGATCGCAGCCTATTACCTTTGCCATCCCGGAGAGGTCATGAATGCTGCCCTTCCATCGGCCTTTAAACTGGCCAGTGAATCAAAAGTCGCACTGAACCCGGATTATGATCCTCANNCGGAAAGATACCGGCCCAGGAAAGAAATATTCATCCGGCTTACGGAAGAATATGCCGATGAAGAAAAATTCAAAGACCTCTTTGATCAATTAGAGAGAAAAGCCAGGAAACAGCTGGAATTGCTTATGTCATTCCTGGTACTGTCAAAACAGGATTCCGGTGAATTCCGGGAAATGAAGCGCACCATATTGCTGAAAAGTGTCAAGGCCACGCCCTCTGCGTTGGAAGGACTCGTGGCAAAGGGCGTTTTGGAACTGTATGAAAAGATAGTGAGCAGGATGGAAGTGGGGAGAGCGGTTTCCGATGTCAGATCCATTAAGCTGATGGATTTTCAGCAGACAGCCTATGATGGGATCCGGCAGGCATTTTTGAAGAAGGAAGTGGTGTTGCTGCATGGAGTGACCTCGAGCGGGAAAACAGAACTTTACATAAAATTTATCCAGGAAGCGCTCGATAGAGGACAACAGGTATTGTACCTGTTACCTGAAATCGCATTGACCACCCAAACCATCAGCCGGCTGAAGAAATATTTCGGAGAGAAGGTGGGTGTTTACCATTCCCGTTTCAATGAAAATGAACGGGTGGAGATCTGGAATAAAGTGCTGATCCAGGGAAAGACGGACGATAGCGGACCATCCTATGAAATCATCCTCGGTGCCCGGTCAGCAGTTTTTCTTCCATTTTCAAATCTCGGACTGGTGATCGTTGATGAAGAACACGATTCATCCTTTAAACAATATGATCCTTCCCCACGGTATAACGGTCGCGATGCGGCTTTGTACCTGGCGCATCTTCATTCTGCAAAAACCATCCTTGGCTCGGCGACACCTTCCATCGAAAGTTATTATAACTGCAAGGAAGGGAAATATGTTCTGGTTGAAATGACTGAACGGTACGGGAATATGGAAATGCCGGAGATCAATGTGGTGAACCTGAGGGAGGAGATCCGGTGGAAAAAGATGAAGTCGCATTTCACCTCAGTCCTCGTAAAACAACTGGAAGATGCCCTCGGAAAAGACGAACAAGCAATCATTTTCCAGAACCGAAGGGGATTTTCCCTCCGGCTTGAATGCGAGGCGTGTGGCTGGATGCCGACCTGCCGTAATTGTGATGTGACCCTGGTTTATCACAAGCAGAATCACCAGTTACGCTGTCATTATTGCGGGTACACGACTTTCATCCCGGAAAAATGCCCGGAGTGCAAAGGGATCTCCTTAAAGATGAAAGGTTTCGGGACCGAGAAAGTAGAGGAGGAACTGGGGATTCTTTTCCCGAAGGCAAGGATTACGAGGATGGACCTGGATACCACGCGTACGAGGCATTCGCATCAAAAGATCATCAATGATCTTGAAGAAAGAAAAATCGATATTCTGGTCGGAACTCAGATGGTTACCAAAGGACTCGACTTCGAAAATGTGAGTACGGTAAGCATATTGAATGCTGATAATATGCTCGGCTTTCCCGATTTCCGGTCGGCTGAGCGAAGTTTCCAGCTGATGGCCCAGGTCAGTGGCCGGTCGGGACGGAAGAACAAACGGGGACATGTGATCATCCAAACCTACAACCCGAAACACCCGGTGATCCTGGATGTGGTAAACCATGATTACAAATCGATGTATGAACAACAACTGCTTGATCGCAGAAAGTTTAAGTATCCGCCATTTTATCGGCTGGTCCTGGTGAAGGTCAAACACAGAGATGCGGTTGTTTTGAATAAAGCTTCGGATGAACTGGCCAAACGGTTGCGAAAGCTTTTCGGGAACCGGGTCCTTGGACCGGAATATCCCCTCGTTTCCCGAATTATGAATTATTACCTGAAACAGATCATGGTAAAGATCGAACGATCAGCCTCGCAGACAGAAATGAAAAAGAAGCTCATGCAGGAGATCGGGGAATTCAGTAAACTTAAAGAATTCAGCCCGCTCCGTCTGGTCATTGATGTCGATCCGCAGTAGTATCGATCACGAGGAACACATCTTCCTTCTCTTTTTTCATCAGGTAATTTTCCCTTGCAAATTTTTCAATTTCGGAAGTATCGGAAAGCAATTTTTGTGAAAGAATGGAATCCTTTTTTATCTCTTCCAGGTAAAAGTATTTCTCCTGCTTCAGGCTGTTCAGCTTATCACGGTACTTCATCCGGTTTAAAACGCTGCTGCTGTCGAAGAATACCATCCACACCGCGAAAGCAACAAGGGTGATAGTGTATTTGTTAATTATTATCCTTAGAATCTTTTTAAACACCTTGGTTAATTGTCAATTAATCAACTTCTTCTTAAAATAATTATAAATCTCAATCTGCGAACGAACATCATCTCTCCCGGTTTTTTTGTATTGGTTTGCTTCACCGGGGCCGATGATCCTTGCCTTGACATTGTCGTTAAGCTGGATCTTCAGCATATCCATGAGTTCGTGCTGGATCTCCTTGCTGTAAATGGGGCATGCCACCTCTATACGGTTATCGAAGTTTCGTACCATCCAGTCGGCGGAAGTGATAAAGTATTGAGGATCCCCGCCATTGGCGAAGACCATGATCCTGGAATGTTCGAGAAAGCGGTCGACGATGCTGATGGCTTCAATGTTATCGCTCAGGCCGGGCTGACCGGGGATGAGGACACAGATGCCACGGATGATCAGTTTGATCTTTACACCGGCCTGGCTTGCCTTATATAGCTTTTTGATGATGGTTTCATCCACCAGGTTGTTCAGTTTGATGATGACCCATGCTTTTTTTCCCATCCCGGCATTGCGGATCTCATTGTTCAATAGGTGCATGAAATGGTTTCGCATGAGGAAAGGCGCCACGACCAGGGTTTTATATCTCATCGGACGGTAGTTCGCTTCCATCTGGTGGAAGGCATTTGCCACGTCAGCCGTGATTTTTTCATTCGAGGTCAGGAGGCTGTCATCTGCATAAACATTGGCGGTATCTTCATTGAAATTGCCGGTTCCTATATTGGCATAAAAAAAATCCTTGTTATTTTCTTTTCTCCGGATAAGAATGAGTTTGCTATGAACCTTGAACCCGGGAATCCCCTGGATCACCTTTACGCCTTCTTCCTGCAGCCTTTCGGTATAAAGGATGTTTGCTTCTTCGTCGAAGCGTGCCTGCAATTCCATGAATACCGTTACATATTTTCCATTCCTGGCTGCATTGATCAATGCATTGATCACACTGGAGTTTTTTGCAGCGCGGTAGATCGTCATTTTGATTGACCGTACTTTGGGGTCGATGGAAACCTCACGTAACAGGTCGATAATATACTGGAACGACTGGTAAGGATAGTGCAGCATGATGTCTTTCTTCCGCATTACAGCGAGAATGCTGGTGTTTGGCGGAAGGTCCCGGTGCCGGAGGGGAACCAGGTGTGCATTTTCAAGGGTCTTCGAACCGAGGTTGGGAAAATTCATAAAGTCCTTGAAGTTATGATATCTTCCCCCGCCACGGATTGGGTCATCCTTGCGGATGTCTAAGCGTTTGATGATGGTTTTTAGCAGGGCTTCGGGAATGGAGTTATCGTAGACAAAACGAACCGGGTTGCCCCTTTTACGCTGTTTCAGGCTTTCCGTCATGATTTCCAGGAAACTCTTCGACACATCGGTGTCGATGTCAAGTTCCGCATCCCGTGTAAACTTCACCGTATGGGCGCTGAACGAATCATAACCGAATACGGAAAAGATATCAGAGAGGCAGTACCGGATAATATCATCGAGCAGGATGATGAATTTTTTACTTCCCGATTGGGGGAGAATGAAAAACCGTGAAAGCGTCTTGGTCGGAAGTTCAATCAAAGCATAATCGGCTTTGGCAGCTATATTTTTTTTCAGGGTCACCGCGAGGTAAATGGATTTATCGCGGAGTGATGACATATCCTTCAGGCTGCTGATCATCATCGGGAAAAGGAAAACCCGGACCTCTTCCTGGAAATATTTGCGGATCAGGGTGCCCTGTCGATCCGTCAGTTGGGTTTCATTGATGATGAAAATATTTTGCGCCCGAAGTTCATTCACGATCTCCTGGTAAATCCGTATGAAATCCTTTTCCTGTGAAACAACGATGTCGTTGATCTCCTTCAGGACTTTTCGCGGATTCAGATTGAGGGAGTGATGTAACCGGTCCACCTTGAGCATCCGGGTAAGGGTGGCAACGCGTACGCGAAAGAATTCATCCCGGTTATTTGAAAATATACCCAGGAACTTCAGCCGCTCGGTCAGTGGGTTCCGCTCGTCAGCAGCCTCCTGCAATACTCTTCCGTTGAAATGCAGCCAGCTTGTTTCGCGGTTAACAACCGGTAATTTATCTTCTTTTCCCATGGTTAAGGAAGCATTTTAGGAAAAACGATGAATTCATTGACCGGTTCGACGGAGGGAATAGATTCCCATTTTTCAGTATCAAAAGAGATGCAGATGGTGCCTGTGGTCGGTAAAAGTTCAACACCCGGATGAAGGAACAAGTTTGCCAGGTGGGTGATGGTGGGATTGTGGCCGAAGATCATCAACGAATTAACCTCATTGGCGGTTGCATAGATGAGATCGAGAATACGGTCATAATACCCGTCGTAAATCTTCCGTTCCACACGGATCTTATCTTCCGGATAACCGATCCCTTTTGCAACAAGGATGGCTGTTTGTAAAGCACGTACCGCCGGGCTTGAGATCATCAGGTCAATCATTACAGCGCGTTCTTTCAGGAAGCGGATTACCTTCATGGTTCGCTTGATCCCTTTCTCCAATAAAGGACGATCCATGTCGGATCCGCCTGGTTCTTCCCAGGAAGATTTTGCATGCCGGACGAGGTAGAGTTTTTTCATGGTTAATAAGCAAACAACGGAAATTCCTTCATCATTTCATTCACTTTCTTCCCGGTCTTTGCGATCTTTTCTTCATTTTCGATATCGCTGATCACTTCATCGATCAATTCAACGATCAGCGGCATATGTTTCTCTTTTAATCCGCGGGTAGTGATGGCAGGTGTTCCGACCCGAAGTCCCGAGGTCTGGAACGGGGAACGGCTGTCGAACGGAACCATGTTTTTGTTCACCGTTATATCTGCTTTCACGAGGGTGTTTTCAACCTGTTTCCCGGTGATCGCGGGGAATTTCTTCCGCAGGTCGATTAGCATCAGGTGGTTATCTGTTCCACCGGAGATAACATGGTATCCCTTGTCGACGAAGGACTGTGCCATGACCGCAGCATTCTTCTTCACCTGGATGATATAATCCATATATTCATCCGATAATGCTTCAAAGAAGGAAACAGCTTTAGCTGCAATCACATGTTCCAGCGGCCCGCCCTGGATCCCGGGGAATACAGCTGAATCAAGCAACGCCGAGAACATCTTGGTTTCGCCTTTCGGAGTCTTCAATCCCCAGGGATTTTCAAAGTCTTTACCCATCAGGATCATGCCGCCACGGGGGCCGCGAAGCGTCTTATGCGTTGTGGTAGTAACAACATGACACCAGGGAATAGGGTCGTTAAGTAATCCCCTGGCAATAAGTCCTGCCGGATGTGCAATATCTGCCATGAGGATCGCGCCTGTCTTATCGGCGATCTCACGCATACGCTTGTAATCCCACTCGCGGGAGTAAGCAGAGGCGCCTGCAATGATCAACTTTGGCCTGACCTGGAGTGCCAGCTCTTCCATTTTATCGTAGTTGATCAACCCTGTATCTTCTTCCACCTTGTATCCAACCGGTTTATAGAAGATCCCGGAGGAATTTACCGGTGAACCATGCGATAAATGCCCACCATGCGAGAGATCAAGCCCTAAAAAGGTATCACCGGGCTTCAAAACCGTCATAAGAACAGCCATATTGGCCTGTGCACCTGAATGAGGCTGAACATTCGCCCATCCGGCATTGAACAACTGCTTGGCACGGTCGATCGCCAGTTGTTCGGAAATATCAATAAACTGGCATCCTCCGTAATATCTTCTGCCGGGATATCCTTCTGCATATTTATTGGTAAGGCAGGAACCCATGGCTTTTAATACCTGGTCGCTGACAAAATTTTCGGATGCGATCAATTCAATCCCACTGGTTTGACGATTCAATTCTTTTTTAATAATGCTGAAAATCTGTGAATCTTTTTTCATAAAGAGAATAAATTAAAGAAATTCGGGTATTTTGGAAGAAAACTTGCGAAAGCAGGGACAAAATTAAGATTTATTTGAAATAATTTGACCAATTTTGTGGTTAGAATGAAGGAATACTCAAACTGCAAAGCACTAAACTTAAAACTAACCCATTTAATTCAAACACTATTGTTTCAATATCCATGAAAAGTTGAATACAATTGATAACATCTTAACCGATCACAAAAACTTCCCCGGTTCCGCCCATCGGAATATTTCTTCATTATCAATTATCAATTATCAATTATCAATTGTCACTCTTCTTTTCCTGTTTCTTCCGACCGTAACCTTTTCACAGCTGGACGCCGGCCCCAACGATACCATTAATCCCGGGGTTGCGGTTACCTTAACCGCCACCTATGGCAGCCCGGGTATTCCTGTCATCCTCGGGGATGATAATATAGCAGGACCTTTTCCGATTGGTTTCAGTTTCAGGTTTTTCGGAAAGAATTTCACAGAGTTCTATGTCGGCGCCAATGGATGGATGAGTTTTATACCTAATCCCAACTCGTCCGGCGAGCGCGACCCCAAACCAGTGCCGAATAACGACAGCAAATACCCGAAATATGTTATTATGGGTCCCTGGATAGATTTGGTACCTGACTCCCTTGATACCTATGTGTTTTACTTGTCCAGCGGAGATGCTCCTAACAGACAACTCGTGGTGATGTGGTGTCAGGTTCCGATGTTTTCCAATGATCCTAATAAGACCTGTCGCGATTCGGTAGCTACTTTCCAGGTCATTTTGCATGAGGGAACCAACACCATCGAAGATCAGATCCTTACAAAGAAACGTTGTGATGTTTGGTGGGACAACCGGGCAACCCTTGGGGTGGAAAACGGCGACGGTAGCATTGGCTTCGCCGTTCCGGGAAGAAATAATACTTCATGGACGGCAAGCAAGGAAGGCTGGTTGTATACCCCCATTTCAGTGGATAGTTTTGCGATAGCATCCATCCCCTTTCACCTGCAACCAATAATACCAGGCAACAAAATTGTGTACGACTGGTATGAATGGTCGCGACAGATATCAACCGACCAAACCATTACCGTGACGCCGAATGAAACAACCTGGTATTATGTCTACCTCGATCTTTGCTCCGGAATCGTCCTTAAGGATTCCGTCCTTGTGTTCGTTCGCAAGCCGATTCCCAATGCCTTCACACCAAACGGAGACGGGTTAAATGATGAATTCAGGATCTTTGGAACTCCTACTGAAAATATTACAAAATATAATTTTCAGATCTTTAACCGCTGGGGACAGAAGATCTTTGAAACGACCAATATCGAAGATGGCTGGGATGGGAAATTGAATGGACAATATTGCCCTGCAGGGGTGTATGTTTGGGAACTCTTTTACGAGGACAGCAAAAAGACTAAGGTCACCAACAGAGGAACGGTGATGTTGCTCCGATAAGTTATAAAGTTCGTAAAATTCGGCACGATACACATATGGTGTATTAGTTCTCATTCTTCTCATCTGGGCATCTTAACCTGATTTGATCAAATTAAAACCGGATTCTTACCTGTATTTCCACTTCCGATTTCGTGTTACCGTTGATCAGGTCGAGACCGGTACCGATCACATTCCGATCGGAGTACCAGGTTTGTCCGTACCTTAGCGATAGCTCAAACCAGCGGTATGGTGACCATTCAAACAAGATCATACAACGGATCCCTTTTCCATAATACGATGGGACAGAATAACCATACAGAACATCGCTTTCATATGCATAGATTCGCTCGTTGTAGGAATCGGTATCGAACAGGGCATAAAGAAAAGCAAGGGAAAAATGTTTTACCGGGAGTTTGTATGAAAGGATCTGGCTGAACAGGTAACCGGATGCCGGGCTTAAATCCCCGTTCCGGTTTCTCAGCCATTCAAAACGGCTTTTCAGTAACAGGAATTCGGAAACCTGCCAGTCGGCCTGGTAACGCAACGTTATTGATGTCCCTTCTTCCAGGATATTGACCGGCCGCATGTTTTCCGTCGCATTGATCTGTTTCGACCGGATCCTGAACCGGAGGTACATTTTAACAGATTTGCCGGCCGTATAATCCGACTGTAACTGGTATTCGCTTCCATAGGAAGGACTATCCGTCCTGTATTTTAGCCAGGGGAATCGGTAAAGGTCGGCATAGCCGGTCAGACCGAGCTGTGGGGCAATGCCTGCATTGAAGGTAAACAGCACCCCTTCTTCATTGGCATTCGCACTATTCTGCCCAAGCGCATTGGAGAGAAGATCCTGGTAATTACGCTGATAATCACGGAGAGTAAGTGAGAACATCAGCCTTGGATCGGGGTTTAACTGGATCCCGGATAAAAATGCCATCCCGCCATTCCTGTTTCGTGCACATTCGCCGAATAAAAATGCATTTCGTAACGCAACCTGGAAGTCAATCCCTATGTTAAGGTTTTCCTTTCCATGGAAAGCAAAGACGTTATAAGGATAGGTTTTTGGTTCCAGGCTGGCGCTCCATTGGCTCCGGAAGCCCGTTAAACCAATGGAAAGAAAGGAATTCCGGAAGTTCAGGTTACCTCCATAGATAGATTCACGAAGGACATTCTTATCCTCAATCTCCCTTGGAATCCGGTGATACCCTGTTTCAGAAAAAGAAGTGACATCTCGTGCATCTCCTGAAACTGTATCTGTTGAAATCACATTTGCATCCCGTTTGTGATTCGAATAGAAAAGGGAAAGTTTGAAATTCCATTTCTTCAATACCACTGCAACTCCCCTGAGGTAGTTCCCTTCATTGGTCGACTGACTTGGCACAACTCCTCGTGCATATCTTCGCACATTTCCTGTTCCCGGGATGGCTCCTGCAGAGATACCGGAGCTAAGCGTTAGTCCCTGCCCAAAATCCACATTGAAATTTCCGATGGTAATCTGTTTCAGCATCCCTGTATTTTGCAGGCTGATATAACCGGAATAAAAATCCATCCCGTTTTTCTGGTTCCCCCTGAAAAACTGTTCCCCGGCATCTTTTTCTCCACTGAGCCCGATCGAAAGCCGGTTGTAAAATGAATAGGTGTAACGAAAATAAAGTTTCACGGGACTCCCGGCATATCCTGCATTGGGATCTTTTTCAAGAACGGTATCTGCAACATGGTAACCGGCCTGCTTCTGCACTACCTGCTCAGCTCTTATCAACAGTTGGTTTCTCCCGGATCCCAGGAGATCTTTCATCCGGATGGGATGTTTTTCCATCTCCTGTCCAACCGAAACATACGGTACAATCTTCCGGATCGTTGCAGAATCAAATCCATCCACAACCTTGAGTTCATAAATGGAATAGATTGTACCATAAGACTGGATATACTGGATGAGATTGTTGATCTGCCGGTCATTCAGGAACAAGAGGTGGCTGAGTTCTTCATGGTTCGTATTGTTGAGATTGATAGGGTGGTCTTGAAGCCGGTCCATGACATCTGAGATTTCTGAAAAGTCGATCGGTTTGTCGCTGGTTTCCGACAACTTTTCTGTCGTTCGCTCAATGAGATCAGGGTTTTCATTTTGTGAAAAGCCAAGCGTAGGAATTAAAAAGCTAAAAACAAGCATGCTTATTAATTGGGTTTGGTGAATGAATTCTCTAATGGTGTCCCGGATCATTATTCTTGATCTTTAATTTTATAACCAATTTTCTTTCTGGGTTGATCAAGTTGTTTTTGACTTAGTGCATCGATTTTTTCGAGTAAAAATTTAAAGATTTGATTTATTTTCTCATCTAACGATTTCAGTTCCTTGCGAAATTCTTTGCTATCAATTAATAAGGCTCTGTAATTTGCGAAGGCTCGCATAATCTCAATATTTACTTGAATTGCTTTTTCAGAGTTCAGTACGGAAGAAAGCATTGCCACCCCTTGTTCAGTGAATACCATGGGAAGGTATCTTGTCCCACCGCGTTTTGAGGACGCAATTTGCGACCTCAAAGATTCAAATTCATCTTTATTGAGTTCGAACATGAAATCTTCCGGAAATCGTAAAATATTGCGTCTTACTTGTTCCTTTAATCGTTTGGTTTCAACACCATAAAGTGCGGCTAAATCAAAGTCCAACATGACTTTATACCCGCGGAACTCATATATTAATGTTTGATAATCAGATTTAACTGGTGAAATCTTCATATCTAATAATTTAGGTCACAATAGAATTTTATCTTTTGCATTATCAATTTTCAATTATCAATTGCCATTTTTCTTCTTTTTCCCGAAATAATAAATGACCGATGCCTGGGGAGAATATCCCAGGACAAAATGGTAAGATGAGGCCAGGTCAAACTGCAGGTTCCCGAACTCCAACCCGAACCCGAAAGTAAACGTGGCGGGGTTCGAAAGAACTCCCATCCGGATAATAAAGGATTTAACCGGTCGGTACTCAATTCCTGCTTTCAATACCGGTTTATGAACGAGGTCTTTTTCCACTTCAACATCGGAATGTAGTCCCTCAATGATTCTCCAGCTGAATCCGAAGCGCATAAGTGTCGGGAGCCGTTCCTGTGTCAAGGAAGATAGTTTTACCGGAACGGGATTGGCCACATGCAGCCCCAGCCATAGGTGTTCGCCAGCCCGGAACTGCAAGCCGATCTCACAGGAAAAAACACTGTTATCCTTAAACCCGTCGGCCACATGCAGGCGCAGGTAATCAACCTGCACTCCGGCTGAAAAGCTTTTCGTCAGCCGCATCCCATAAGCAATACCGGTATTCATCTCAGAATACATGGAAAACCCGAAATGGCGGAATGAAACACCGAAGGCTCCTCTTCCGGCCGGAAGTGTTATCGCCAGGGCTTCCAGGCTGAGATCTTTTAACAGGTAACGGTTCTCAAAATAGATCCCCGCGCTGAACCTCTTGCACCAAGCCAATCCCCCCTGGTTGTTGAATACCGACCATTCATCCGACTGCGTAACCGACGTGTATCCCAATGCAGCGGCCCTCCCCCCGATGACCGGATGATCACCGGCAGCATAAACGCAATTGGAAATAAGGAAAATAAAACATGAAATAATCCGGCCCTTCGTACCCATCCTCTTTGTGTTTTCAGCTTAATCGGTTAAAAAGGAAAAGGTAATAGACTTTGTAAAGAATTTTTTTTCAGGATGAAGGATTTTTTAGAATTATGAATTATGAAAGAAGAAATATGAATTATGAGTTCTGCATTTTGCATTCTGAATTCTGCACTCTGCATTATGAAATTTTATCATTTCGTTGTATTTTTGATTCCTGTTTACAAAATCTGAAAGATGAAAACGACCATCATTGATTTTCTGAAAGACCTTGAACAAAACAATAACCGTGAATGGTTTCAGGCAAATAAAAAGAGGTACGACGAGGGGAAAAAAGAATTCGAGGATTTTGTTAATTCACTGATCCCGGCCATAGCCAAATTTGACGATTCCATCAAATTTCTTACGGCAAAGGATTGCATCTGGCGCATTTACAGGGATGTCCGCTTTGCAAAGGATAAATCACCCTATAAAAC
>PLMO01000070.1 GCA_003142515.1 Bacteroidales bacterium | reverse complement strand
TAATGCTTTCAGTGTTCGGTGTTTGAAAGATTAGAAAAACCAAGCTAGCACATAAAATAACGAATTAGCCTGTTAACCAAAGAAAATATTAATTTTGGGGTTTGAGGAATGTCGAAGTCTTTTTTTATTACACAATAAACTGAATGATATGGCACACGAGGAAGTCAATGAAGAAAAATTATCCCATGAGGAGATTCAATACCGTTATTATATCCAGAGAGGATTTGATTTTACCAAAATAGAACTGTTCAGGTCGGCAAGGGAGCATTATAAGCAAGCGTTATCTTACAAACCCGGCGATCCTTTTGTGCTCGAAAGAATTGATGCCTGCAACCAGCAGATCAGGAAGGACAGAACCAAAGTCCTCATTCTCGTTCCTCTGGTGCTGGGGTTGATTGCTGCCGTGATCGCACTGAATGTATAAAGTTTATAAAGTTTTTAAAGTTTTTATAGTAACATTGTTACATACTGTAAAAAAATTTCAGCCATTTAACACTTAACACTTAAAACTTAACACTTAACACTTAAAACTTAACACTTAACACTTAACACTTAACACTTAACACTTAAACCCTGACATCTCTGCTTTCCCCCTTTTATGAATGATAATAAGAGATTTACCAGTTTTATTTATGCGCTAAGTTTCATTCTGAACCTTTTATTCCTTTTTGCTCTATTTTCCAGCCTGAACCTGGACGACCTCAAACATTATTTCGATTCTGACAAACTTTACCTTCCATCCTTATACCGGGACTTATTCATTGATCATAACGGTCTTAAAGGCTGGCATCTCAATCCGTCGCCCAATTTCTTTCCTGACATGGCGATCTATTTCTTCCTCATGTTCATTTCAGGGAACTTCATTGTTTCCTCCTTTCTCTTCAGCATCATTCAATACATGGTGATCCTGTTGTCAATCCCTTTTCTTTTCAGGATCCTGATTCCTCAGGTTTCCCGCTTATTTATTGCCTTATCAGTCCTGCTCATGACCTTGTTTTTTTTCGTGACATTCTTTTCACATGATTTTAGCTTTACCTTATACATCCTGAGCAACGCTTATCATACCGGCGTTTTCACGATGGGACTGATCTGTATCATCCTTACCCTGAAATACCTGAAAAACCCGTCTAAAACCAGGCTCGTTTTGCTTTTTTTCATTTGCTTTTTCTCAGTCCTCTCCGACCGCCTGTTCATCGTGGTTTATTCAATTCCGATATGCACAATCGTGATCTTTCCGGTGAATCGGCAGTATGTCCGGGAGGTCTACCGGCTTCTCCTCGTGAATGTTGTTGCACTGATCGCAGGCATGGCAGCATTCAGGTTCCTGGATTCATCCCGCTATGTATTCATCGATCAGGCTAACAGTTTCATGAATTTCGCAAACATCGGACCGTCGTTCAACATGCTTTTCAGACAGTTAAACGAATATCTCCTTGGTATTAATTTTAAGAGTCTTATTATCCTGTTGAGTATTGTTTCATTCACAGGAACGATCATCCTCTTTTTCAGGAAGACGGGGAAACATAAACATGAGAAATATCTGTTCCTCAGATTTTATTGCCTCTTCTCTATAACTTATACACTGGTTGTCCTTTTCATGCCTGTTCTGGTCGGGAATTATACGGGCTACGATACAATCCGGTACAACATCTATATTTTTTACCTGTTGGTCATCAATACAGGTATTGTTGCGGCAGCGCTCTTAAATGGCCGTATGATGAAGCGTTCTGTCAGGATGACCGTCACCTTGATCCCGGCACTCTTTTCACTGGCCGTGGCGTGTATCATTGTCAGTGAGTTTTCAGAGAAGGGTTTAAGACAATTCTTCAACTATTATCCGGAAATTGTCAGATGCGTGGATGATGCAGCTCAAAAAGATAAGCTGTTTTACGGTGTTGGCGGATACTGGGATGCAAAGTACATCACCCTCTTCTCAAAAAAAGGAGTTCATATTTATCCTGTATATGATGATCTTACTCCATGCAATCACGTCACCAATGAGAATTGGTACACAGACCGGCGTGCCATCTTCAATTTCATCATCCAGAATCATATTGCCGACAGCCTTAAATACAGGTCGAGGTTAGGTCTTACAGGAGAACAGCTTAATTCAGGAGAAGCGCAACTGATCAAAGTTCCTCCCTTCAGGTATGAGGTGAACGGTTACCAGATCGTGTGGGTCAAATAGGAGAGTTATAAAGTTTATGAAGTTCATAAAGTTTGAAAAATTCATACAGTTTATAAAGCCACTTTTTTCCTCCATTTTCAGTTTGAATTTTTATCTTTGATTTTTATATCATTATTCTAATCTGAATATTCTGATTCATGAAAAATAAACCTGCACTTTCTTTCTGGCAGATCTGGAATATGAGTTTTGGATTCCTGGGCATTCAGTTTGGATGGGGGCTACAAATGGCGAATATGAGCGCCATTTACTCATACCTTGGTGCGAAACCCGGGCAAATTGCATTACTTTGGCTTGCCGCCCCTGTCACCGGAGTTCTTATTCAGCCCCTGATAGGCCAGGCCAGCGACAGGACCTGGACGCGCCTGGGACGCCGACGGCCATATATTTTGGTCGGGGCCATTCTCGCTTCCCTTGCTTTGATTTTCATGCCCAATTCATCGACATTCTGGATAGCCGCCGGGTTACTTTGGGTACTCGATGGAACCATCAATGCAAGCATGCAACCTTTCAGAGCCATGGTGGCCGACAACCTGCCGGAAGAACAAAACTCACAGGGTTTTGCAATTCAATCCCTTTTTATCGGGCTCGGAGGAACGGTGGCCTCTGCACTACCATGGATGATGACAAACTGGTTTGGTATTGCCTCCGAGGGAGCAGGAAAGGGACATATTCCAATTTCAGTTACCCTATCGTTTTACATTGGAGCCGCAGCATTTCTTGGCGCTGTTCTCTGGACGGTCTTCTCCACTAAAGAAATTCCTCCCGAAGAAACAGAACTTGCCTCTATACGAGCCAGGAAATTTGACTGGACGCTGGGATTGGGAGAAATTTTCAGTCTTTTTGGTCATTTACCGCGCCGAATGTGGGAACTGGGACTGGTCCAGTTTTTTACATGGATCGGGATGTTCTGTTTGTGGGTGTATTTCTCACCCTCCATTGCCAGCGGAGTCTTCCATGCACAGGCTGGTTCAGTGGAAATGGAAGCTTCAGGAGCATGGGCTGGCTTTTGTTTCGCTATGTATAATGCGGTATGTTTCGCTTTTTCCTTCGTTCTTCTGCGGGTAACAAAATTTACAGGACCCAAATTAATGCACTCACTCTGCCTGGGCATCGGAGCCATTGGCTTGTTAACTATCCCGTTTATGACTGACAAGTATGGTCTTCTTTTCTCTATGACCGGCATTGGAATTGCCTGGTCAAGCATTCTTTCCATGCCTTACGCCATGCTCACACCTTCACTGCCCAAAGATAAAATAGGGGTGATGATGGGAATGTTTAACCTGTTCATTGTTTTTCCCCAGGTCATTGCTTCAAGTTTACTTGGGAAAGTCATTGAAATATTCTTTGCTAACAAGCCCATGAATGCCATGATCATCGGTGGGGTTTGTTTTGCTATTGCTTCCATGGCTACTATTTTTGTCGTTACGTACAAAAAAAATACGGCCGGGGATAATGCCATCAATGTCTCATCGGGTCATTAGAAAACGAAGAATGAAAAATGAAGAATGAAAAATATGACATATAGTTTCAGGTTGATTATTTTCTTACCGCTTGTGGGGCTGCTCTTCGGATGCAATCATTCACGCCCGCCGGTCGCTGAACAGATTGCTTCAGAAAAAGTGATCCAAGGGGTCAGGATAACCGACCCCTATAAATGGATGGAGAACCTGAATGATCCGAATACAATTGCATATATAAATGCTGAAAACACATACACCGATCATTATTTTAATCATCTCTCCGGATTGAAAAACAATCTTCTGAAGGAACTTGAAGAACGGGATACCTATGAAAATAAGAAGGGAACGATTCCTATCCTGATTGGAAATTATTTTTATTACACCAGGACCAATTCCGGGAAAGACTTTCCGAATCATTACAGGAAATTGAATAATGAGAATGCAAAGGAAGAGCCTCTGCTGGATGAAACCCAGCTTGCAGAAGGATCATTGAATTACCGGATGAATCAATTCCTCGCCTCGCCTGACAATTCATGCTATTTCTATTGTTATACCCTGAATGGTGACAAGTGCCGGCTGATGATCCAATCATTCGGCAGTAAGGCATTTGCCGACAGCATAATAGCTCCCGTGACATCTGCTATATGGACACCGGACTGCAAATCCATTGTCTATGTAAAGGATTGTAAAGAGGTGTTCATCCATAAAATCAATACATCTGCCACCCAGGATGTTTTAACCTATATTGAGAAGCGGGAAGATCTGAAAGTTGATGTTGACCTATCAGGATCAGGGAAGTACATTTTTATCAACTCTTATAATAAGGAATCGACCGAGTGCTCCTTTATCCCGTCAGATCTAAAGAACACGAAACCGAAGCTAATTGATCCATTGAAAGTCGGACGACGTTATTTTACCGATCATTTCGGTTCCAATTTCTTCCTGATCCTGTCCGACCAGGATTACGGGAACCGCAGGCTTTACAAGGCACTCATCAGCAGCCCGTCGGTCAGGAACTGGGCCACTGTTCTCGAAGGCAACGATAGTCTGTACATAGACGACTTTACACTCATTGATCAGAAATATCTACTCCTCTTTGAAACGAAGAAACTGAATGCCAGGATGAGGCTTATCGATCTCTCTTTTGGCGGAAAGGATAACCAGATCACCTTCCGGGAGCCCAATGGGCATATAGAGTTCCTTTACTTTGACCGACAGGAAGGCAAGATTGTTTTCTTCTTTGCCAGTATGCTGACGCCCATCACACTATACAATTATGACATTGACAGCCACAAGCTAACGATCCGCATGCAGTCTGCCATCAAGGATTACCATAAAGAAAATTACATCGCCGAACTGGTCTGGGCGAAATCCGGCGACGGAACCCTGGTCCCTATCTCGATGATCCATAAAAACGGCATGAAGAGAAGTGATGGGCGTAACCCACTTTACCTTGAGGGTTACGGAAGTTATGGCTGCACTGTCCAGAAGGATTTTAATTCTGCCAGGATCAGCCTGCTGGACCGCGGGTTTTACCTGGCAATGGCACATGTTCGCGGTGGCGGGGAATTGGGAAAAAAATGGTGGGAGGCGGGTAAGCTGATGAATAAAAAGAATGCAGTTGCCGATTACCTCGCCTGCGCAGAATACCTGATCAAACAAGGCTACACAGCCAAAGGGATGATCACGGCTGCAGGGAGCAATGCGGGCGGATTAGTCATTGGCGCTGCAGTAAACCAGCACCCGGATCTTTTCAAAGCTGTCTTGCTGATGATGCCGTTTGTGGATCCACTTTCCTCACTTCTCGACTCCGCCAGCAATAAGGACAACCCAGATGAATGGCCGGAATTCGGAAATCCAAACATTCCGGAACAGTTTGTATATATTTATGGGTATTCTCCTTACGACAACATCAAAAAACAGGATTACCCGGCCATGCTTTTCAGGACATCATTCAAGGATCAAAAAGCTGAGTTTTCCGGCCCACTGAAGATGGTTGCCAAGCTGAGGGCAACTGCAACAGGTAAAAATATTTTGCTCATTCGGATCGATGACCGTAAAACCCATATGGGAGATACTGGGAAAAAGAAAGATAATGATTTCATGGCAGAAAACTGGGCGTTTATTCTGGACCAATACGGGATTGAAAAATGATGAATTAAAAATTAAAAATGAATACGGAACGATCAAGTGGCATTTTACTTCACCCGACTTCCCTGCCCGGGAAATATGGGATCGGGACACTCGGAAAAGAAGCATTGCATTTTATCGATTTTCTTGTAAAATCGAAACAAAAACTTTGGCAGATCCTGCCGCTCGGCCCGACCGGTTTTGCTGATTCGCCTTATCAATGCTTTTCATCTTCAGCCGGTAATCCCTTGCTGATCGACCCGGATATCCTCGTTAAAGAAGGCTTGCTGGATAAGAAAGACCTGGCCAGTCTGGACACTTTCGACAACGGACCTGTTGATTATGGAAAGGTGATCAATAGTAGATATCCTCTCCTGAAGAAAGCCATGGAGGCATTCAGGAAACATGCAGTAAAGGAACACAAGAAAGACTTCCATGAATTCACAGTCAATAATAAAAATTGGCTGGAGGATTATGCCCTCTTCATGTCGTTGAAAGAACATTTTAAGCAAAAACCCTGGTATCAGTGGGAGAAGCCGCTGAAAATGCGCAAAGAAACCGCGCTCAAACCATTCCATACCCTTTTATCGGATCAAATTGAATTTCACAAATTCATACAGTACCTGTTTTTCCGGCAATGGTTGGCTGTAAAGGATTATGCACATCAGAAAAACATCCGGATCATAGGCGACATCCCGCTTTATGTTGCCCTTGATAGTGTGGATGCCTGGGCTAATACGGATCTGTTCCAGTTCGATAAGGAAAAGAATCCTATCGCAGTCGGGGGAGTTCCTCCCGATTACTTCAGTGCAACCGGTCAGCTGTGGGGAAATCCGTTGTACCGCTGGGATGCGCTGCAGAAAGATCATTACCGCTGGTGGATCGAACGGATCAAATCGAACCTGGTACTTTACGATATCATCCGGATCGACCATTTCCGGGGTTTTGCAGCTTACTGGGCCGTTCCCTATGGTGAGAAGACTGCCGTTAACGGGAAATGGATCCCTTGCCCGGGAAGAGAACTGTTCGAACACATCCAGAAGGAATTTGGCGAGATGCCTATCATTGCCGAAGATCTCGGTGTGATCACCGATGATGTGGAAGAATTAAGGGATTCATTNNAACGATTACATCCCGTATAATTTCACAAAAAATTGCATCGTCTATACCGGCACGCATGACAATGATACCATAAAAGGCTGGTTCGAAAAGGCGAAACCGGAAGACCGGAAATATGTGCTCGATTACCTGGATTCTTCGGAACAAGATATCTGCACGGATTTCCTGCGGCTTGCCTGGGCATCGGTTGCAAATACAGCCATCGTCCCGATGCAGGATCTCCTCAGCCTGGGCAACGAAGCCCGCATGAATCTGCCGGGAACCACCGTCAACAATTGGATGTGGCGGGCGAAAAGCCATGATTTCACAACTGAGCTGGCACAGAAGCTGGCGCACCTGACAGTCCTTTATGGGCGAACATCCAAATGAAAATGATACCTAAGACATTCCTATGCAAAAGACATTATTCCTGATCTTCCTTTATTTTGTCACTTCCTGGTCTTCTTTCAGCCAGGAAATAACGCTTAAACGGGTTGAGCCACCCTTTTGGTGGACAGGATTTAAAAATCCCGAACTGCAGGTGCTGGTCTACGGCAAGAATATCGGGAAAACTGATCCGTCGGTTTTTGCACCGGGTATCGAGCTCAAACTCGTGCATGTGATGGATAACCCGAATTATCTTTTCCTGGATATCATCATCTCCAAAAATGCAGAGCCTGGTTCTTTTCCTATTGCCTTTTACAAGGATGGGAAAAAAGTCACGGAATATCTGTTCGAGCTCAGGGGAAGGGAGGAAGGATCAGCGGCAAGGAAAGGCTTCGACGCATCGGATGTGATCTACCTGATCATGCCGGACCGTTTTTCCAATGGCGATCCCGCAAATGATAACCGGGAGGGATTCCTGGAAAAAACCGACCGGTCAAACCCGAATGGAAGGCATGGAGGCGATATCAAAGGCATCCTGAACCATCTGGATTATATTAAAGACCTTGGTGCAACGGCGATCTGGATCAATCCATTGCTGGAAAACAACATGTTGAAATATTCCTATCATGGTTATTCCACCACCGATTATTATAAGACCGATCCCCGGTTTGGCAGCAACGACGATTACCTGACGCTTTCCTATTATATTCATCAGAATGGGATGAAGCTGATCATGGATATGGTATTCAACCATTGCGGATTAAACCATTGGTGGATGACCGATCCTCCGGCAAAAGACTGGTTTAACCAGTCTCCTGAATTTACGCGGACCTCCTATCGCGCCGCTACAGTCTCAGATCCATACATCTCGGCTTCGGATTATAATCAATTCGTAAAAGGATGGTTTGACGTTACTATGCCCGATCTCAACCAGGCAAATCCCTTCCTGGCAAAATACCTGATCCAGAATAGTATCTGGTGGATCGAATATGCCGGGCTTGACGGAATCCGTCAGGACACCTACCCCTATTGCGATAAGAACTTTATGGCCGAATGGGATAAAGCAGTTCTTAAAGAGTATCCAAATTTCAATATCGTGGGTGAATGCTGGCTTCTCAGCCCGGGAGGGATCTCCTATTGGCAAAAGGATGCACCAAACCTGGATGGGTACAACTCGCACCTTCCAAGCGTATTCGACTTCGCCATGTATGATGCACTGCGCCTCGGTTTCATGGAAAATGACGGTTGGAATACAGGCATCCTGCGGCTGTATGATGTCCTTTCGCAGGATTATCTTTATCATGACCCGTCGCATATTGTGGTCCTTGCCGATAACCACGATGTTGACCGTTATCTGAATTCCCAGAAGAACGATATCCGCAAACTGAAGATGGCCATGGCCTTTATCCTCACCAGTCGCGGGATTCCCGAGATTTATTATGGAACAGAGATCCTGATGACCACCGGGGTGAAGAATGGCGATGGGGAAAAGCGGAAAGACTTCCCCGGCGGATGGCCTGGCGATTCTGTCAATTCCTTTAACGCCTCAGGTCGGACTCCCCAGCAAAATGACATGTTCGGTTATCTGCATACCCTTCTGAACTGGCGTAAGACAAAGGAGGTCATTCATACCGGGAAACTGACGCAGTTCATCCCCCGGGATGGCGTATATGTTTATTTCCGTCACAATGAGAAGGAAACCGTTATGGTTGCATTGAACAACAATGAGAATGATCCGAAGATGCTCGACCGAAAACGGTACAGCGAATTTTTAGACAACTTCCAAACCGGTAAGGATATCATAACCGGTCAAACGATCAACAATCTTTCAAACATAGTCATTCAGCCAAAATCAGCGCTCATTCTTGAATTAAAAAAGTAAAAATTCAAATCAGTGCATGGAAAAACTTCGTAATTCCTAATTCGTAATTTTTAATTGTTGCAAAGATGCTACCAATCCAGAAAAAACTGACGAATCTTTTTTACGTGGTGCTCGGTTTGCCATCGACCGCCATGGGTTTTGCTTTATCGATCCAGATTGCCGTGTTAAGCTGGATCCTCCGGACCAAATACCACCTGGAAATCGACCAGATCGGGATCGTCTGGGCAGCCGGTCCTATTGCCGGGATTCTGGGTCAACCTATCATCGGGCTCATCAGTGACAAGGTATGGTTCTGGGGTGGCAGACGACGCCCTTTCATCATTATTGGCGGGATCCTGGCTGCAATGATGATCTTCGCACTGCCGAACATCGACCGGATTAATAGTTTCTTTGGTATCGGAAGCCTGATGGCAGTGGCCATTACGGTGGCCCTGACACTGGATCTTTCCATAAACATCAGCTTCAACCCTACCCGCTCAATCATCGCGGATGTCACCCCGGCCGGTACCCCGCGAACCAAAGGCTATACCTGGATGCAATCCATTTCCAACCTTTTCGGCAGCGGTGCATACTTGATGGGAGCACTCATAGGGAATTATTTTCTGATTTATGCCGGGGTCCTCATTGTTTTTCTTTTTTCGATCGGTCCGTTGTTTTTCATAACCGAGCCGAGGGAACTGAAACGGGAACTGGATGCTGCAGGAGACGAGATCCAGGCAACAAAGACCAAATGGGGAGAGTTGTTTAAACTGTATTTTGCCCACGGGTTTTCCTGGCTTGGCATCCAGACCATGTTCGTCTATTCCTTCGCATTCCTGGAGCAGAAAATGTCCTCCATGTCGAACCTTGCCAAATCAGACCGTGACTTATTGCTGGGACAGATCATCGGATGGTCGTTTTTCATCCTGAATGCAGTCGGGTCCATCTGGCCTGTTTTTCTCCTGGGACCGCTCAGCAAGCGGATCGGACGCGTACATACACACATCCTGATGGTGCTGATGATGTCGGCCGGGTATTTTGGAATTGTCCTATTTGCGCGCAATACATGGTCGCTCTATGCAATGATGATGATCCTGACCTTTGGATGGGCTGCCGTGGTCAGTTTGCCTTTTGCCATCATGTCAGAGAAAGTCGATAAAGCCAGGATGGGTTTCTTCATGGGGATTTTCAATCTTTCCGTAGTGATTCCCCAATTAGTATCCAGCCTATTGTTGGGCATATTCATTAAAAATGCAATAGATAAAAGTCTTATCTTTATCATCAGCGGAACATCGCTTGCCATCTCCGCTCTGCTGTGGATATTTGTAACAGATGAATCAAGAAAGAAATTATGAAAAAACCCCGGAAGATCGGACTGGTTGCAAAAGATCCCTGGCTGGAACCTGCCGAGGCTGAGATCAATGACCGGTATAACCGGTACCAGCGTACCCTCGATGAACTCAAAGGAACCTGGGGCAGTTTGCTGAAATTTGCTGATGCACACAACTATTTCGGGATCCATTATGATAAAGCACGCAAAGGCTGGATTTACCGCGAATGGGCCCCAAAAGCCCAGGATCTCTATTTTTTCGGCGACTTTAACGACTGGCAACGATATTCGCACCGGATGACCCGGAATCAATATGGCGTATGGGAAATCTTCCTCGATAAAGAAACTTACAAGGACCGCTTCACCCATGAAAGCCTGGTGAAGGTATTGGTACATTCCGAACTTGGCTTCCAGGAAAGGATTCCTGCCTATATCCAGCGTGTTGTTCAGGACCCGGTTACCCTGGATTTCTCAGGCCAGGTATGGCTGCCTCCAAATAAATTCGATTGGTCAGGCGATCACTTTGATATCGGGCAACTCGGGGAGTTATTCATCTATGAATGTCATGTGGGAATGGCTCAGGAAGAGGAGAAGGTGGGAACGTTCATCGAATTTGCCGATTATCTGATCCCTTATATAAAAAACTCAGGTTACAACACCATCCAGTTGATGGCCATCGCCGAGCATCCTTATTATGCCTCCTTTGGCTATCATGTTTCCAACTTTTTCGCTGTATCCTCGCGTTTCGGTACTCCCATCGACCTGAAGTACCTCATCCAAAAAGCACACGAGCAGGGACTTGCAGTTATCATGGATTTGGTCCATTCCCATACGGTCAAGAATGTGGCCGAAGGTTTGAACCTTTTCGACGGATCTGATAACCAGTATTTTCATCCTGGAGAACGTGGCAATCATCCTTACTGGGATTCAAAATGTTTTGATTACGGAAAAACGGAAGTGCTCCGGTTCCTCCTGTCCAACATCAAATTCTGGATACAGGAATTTCATTTCGATGGATTCCGTTTCGACGGCGTTACCTCCATGCTGTATTTTGATCACGGGTTTCGCGATAATTGGGATCTGGATGGATATTTCAAGAATGGTGTGGAATGGGATGCTATCACTTACCTTCAGTTAGCCAATAAACTTGTACATACCCTGAACCCGCATGCCATCACCATCGCCGAGGATGTCAGCGGGATGCCCGGTATTGCCAGGCCGGTTGCCGAGGGAGGTATCGGATTCGATTACCGCCTCGGAATGGCAATGCCTGATTTCTGGATCAGGGTATTGAAGGAGAAGATCGATGAAGCGTGGAACCTGGACGAGATGTTCAAGATTATGACCAACCGTCTTCCGGATGTTAAAACCGTGGCCTACTGTGAATCGCATGACCAGGCCCTGGTCGGTGACCAAACCATCGCCTTCCGCCTGATGCAAAGCGACATTTATTTTCACATGCAGAAGGAGGATGAAAACATTGCCATCGATCGTGGAATTGCCTTGCATAAAATGATCCGGCTATTTACCATTGCCTTAGGAGGCCAGGCATACCTCAACTTCATGGGCAACGAATTCGGCCATCCCGACTGGATCGATTTCCCCAGGGAAGGAAACAACTGGTCGTACAAATATGCCCGCAGGCTATGGTCGCTGGTGCAAAACCCGAAACTCAAATATCATTACCTGGGAGCATTCGATAAGGATATGCTGATGCTGGCCAAAGACCATTCGCTTCTGAACCTGGAGTATGGAACTCAGCTTTACCTGGATGACTGGAACAAAACACTCGTCTTTGCAAAGAATGACCTGGTTTTCATCTTCAACTTTCATGTGAATCATTCCCTTCCGGATTATGAATTTATCGTCACTGAACCTGGGGATTACAAGATCATTCTTAACACCGACAGTCCTGCTTACGGAGGATATGGCAGGATCGATGAGAAGACCATTTTTATCACTCTATATGATGAGAAGAACAAGGTCCACCGGCTGAAGATCTATAATACGAACCGGACGGCGTTGGTACTGAAAAGAATAAAATGAAATTATCATTCAATCTATGAAAAAAATTATTCTGTTTTTTTGTATCCTGGCCTCTCCGACAATCCTGGCAGGGAATTTCGAGCGATTCATCTCCTATCTGAATCTGTTGCCTCTGAATGAAAGGCAGGCGAAGGTAGACAGTTTCATGAATGCAAATCCCATTTTACCTTATCTTGAAGATGATACCGCTGTTTTTTTTATTTACCAGGGACATGCCCAAAGCTTAGTGATTGCAGGAGATTTTACCGGGTGGACTCCTTCTATGCCCATGACAGGTGTCGATGGGACCAACTTCTTTTACAGTCCCGCTCATTTTGAAGCGGATGCCCGGATAGAATACAAATTTGTCATTGATGGCAACTGGATACTCGATCCTAAAAACCCTCATAGCTTTACCGGAGGTACCGGGATAAATTCCGAGGTAAGAATGCCTGCCTATATTGTTTCTCCGGAGATATCCTGGTATTCCGTTATTCCACATGGCATTATCCGGGATACTTCCTTCTACAGCAAAATCCTGAACAATACCCGGCCGGTGAAGATATACTTACCGCCTGATTATTCAGGGCAGAAACAATATCCCGTAATCGTATTTCATGATGGGATAGAGTATGTTACGCTGGCAAACATAGTAAACATCCTGGATTACCTGATTGCGCATCATGAGATCGAACCCGTAATCGGTGTCTTTGTTCCTCCTGTCGACCGTGAGAATGAATATTCAGGTTCAAAAAAAGATGCATACACGACCTTTATCGTGAAAGAACTTATGCCCGTAATTGACCGGAAATTCACCACGAGCAGGGATCCGCGCAAAAGAGCCACCTTCGGCATATCCGCCGGAGGAAACATTGCGCTCTTCCTCGGCATGAAACACCCGGAAGCATTCGGGAAGATAGCGGCACAGTCGAGTGATGTGCAGGCCGATATATCCGAAACATTTAAGTATTCTGCTAAAATGAATCTGGACTTCTACCTGGATCTCGGAAAATACGACCTCCCTGTACTGATTCCTTTGGTCAATAACTTTATCCGGATCCTTCAGAATAAAAACTATGTCTACCAGTTTAAAGTGTGGCATGAAGGTCATTCATGGGGCAATTGGGAATCACACATGAGGCTGGCCATCCGGCAATTCTTCCCTCCGGGTTGACCCACACCAGCTTTCGAAGAAATGACTATCCGTAAATAATTCAATTTTATGATTATGCAAAAAAAACAACACTTCATCACCGGAATGCTATTCCTGTCATTCATCACGCTCCTGCAAGGATGCGCCAGCCATGAAGACATCAAAACCCCGGATAAGCCTGAGATCACGGGAATTGCTATTCCTGTTGTAATGCAACCCGATTCGACTACCCTTATCCTGGGAGATTATTTTCTTCATCCTAAATTGATCGACTCCATTATCACGGAGAAAAGTCTTTCCTGGCGGATTTCTCCTGATTCAACGGAACTGACGCTGACCCCGCAAGGAAAATCGATCCCTCGCTTATCTATAATGAAAGTTTGGATAGATGGATACTGCTATTCCCTGCTCCTGGAAAAATCGCGGAAGATATGGCAGCACATCACCTTTGATCCTAAGGATAAAAAGTATAAAAATGTAGAAATAGCCGGAGACATGAATGAATGGACACCCGGCCGGACACCCATGCACCTGAAGGATGGCGCCTGGCAGACCGATATACTGTTGTTCCCCGGAAAATACCAATATAAGTTGGTCCTGGATAAAAAATGGGTATTGGATCCGGGAAATCCTGAAAATGTTGACAATAATATAGGCGGAACAAATTCATTGCTCAGGGCTGGGGCTGTCAACCCATTTGGAGCTCCCTATTTATTTACAAAAAAAGCTGAAAAAGATAAGATCACGCTTGGGATTAAGAACAAAACAAAGGAAATATTTGTTTTCTGGCAGAATTACCAGTTGGACGAAAAATTCTGGAAAGTGGACAGCACCGGGTTGAAGATCACGATCCCAGGGAGTGCAAGAAGCATGGAACGTTCATTCATAAGGGTATGGGCATTCAATTCTGCCGGTTCCTCGAATGAGATCCTCATTCCGCTGGAAGAAGGCCGCGTTATTACCGATCCAGCGAAACTCACGCGGGAAGACAAGCAGGCGATGATCATGTATTTCCTGATGGTTGACCGGTTTCGCAATGGCGACCAAAAAAACGATGCCCCCTTGAAAGACAAGGATGTGGATAAAAAACTTAATTTCCAGGGAGGTGACCTTTCAGGAATTATCCAGACAATTGATAACGGGTATTTCAAAGAACTTGGCATCAATACTCTCTGGATCTCCCCGATCACCCAGAATCCAAAAGATGCCTGGAATGAATACCCTGCGCCTCACAGGAAGTTTTCCGGCTATCATGGCTACTGGCCCTTAACGCTTACGACTATTGACACCCGCTTCGGAACGCCGGAGGAGCTAAAGATGCTGGTCAAGGAGGCCCATGGCAGTAACATGAATGTCATTCTCGATTATGTTTCAAATCATGTTCACCAGGAATGTAAAATTTACAAAGACCATCCCGATTGGGCAACACCTCTGATCCTTCCGAATAAAAAGAAAAATATCCGGCTATGGGACGAGCAGCGACTCACCACCTGGTTTGATGAATTCCTGCCGACCCTTGACCTCACTAAGCCGGAAATCTGCGACATGATGTCGGATTCTGCCCTGTTTTGGATCAAGACCTATGAGCTTGACGGGTTCCGTCATGATGCCACCAAGCATATACCGGAAATTTACTGGAGAACACTTACAAAAAAACTTAAGAACCAAGTCATCATCCCCGATAACCGGTCCATTTACCAGATCGGTGAAACCTTTGGCAGTCGTGACCTTATCGGCAGTTATATCAATCCGGGAGAATTGGATGCCCAATTTGATTTCGGATTGTATTTTGATGCCCGTACCGCATTTGCCACGGAGAACGCTTCTTTTAAAGACCTGAACTATTCCCTGCAGGAGAGTTTCAGCTATTTTGGAGAACACTCGCTCATGGGAAATATCACCGGTAACCAGGACCTTGCACGGTTTATCTCGTTTGCAAGCGGTGCGATCAGTTTTTCTGAAAATGATCAGAAAGCAGGATGGGAAAGAGATATCGAAGTAAAAGATACCGTTGGATACGGCAGGCTGGCATCGTTTATGGCATTTAATATGACAATCCCTGGAATTCCTATCATTTTTTATGGGGACGAATTTGGCATGCCCGGTGCGGGTGACCCGGATAACCGCAGGATGATGCGGTTCGACAACCTGACGCCACAGGAAAAGCGGCTGAAGGGCACCGTTGAGAAGCTGGCTCACCTTCGCAGCAATTCCATGCCTTTGTTGTATGGCGATTTTAAAACCATTGAAACAGGTGACAAGGCCTATGTCTACATGAGAACTTACTTTGACCAGGTGGTGTTCGTCATCTTCAACAAAGACAAATCATCCCGGAAGATCAATTTTGAAATCCCTGACAGGTTCACAGGGATCAAGCTGGTCAATCAGTTCGGTTCCGATGCGAAAGTCGAAAAGAACAGGATCACTTTGAATCTGAAGGGGAATTCGTTCGAGATATTGACCAACTAGGATGCTGGATGCTGGATGTGTGGGTGTGGGAAAGGGTATTGGGAACTTATAACTCTGTAACTTTGTAACTTTGTGACTTTGTGACTCTGTGACTTTCAACTTTACAAATTTATAACTTTATAAACTTTATCTAAGTACATGACAAAATTTGAA
>PLMO01000027.1:3016-22989 GCA_003142515.1 Bacteroidales bacterium | reverse complement strand
ACTGCGAAACTTGAGTTAATTAATCGCAATTACTTTTTTTCATTCTACTTTAGTAAATTGAAGTCGAGGGGTCAAGGGATGAATCACATACACTTGTATTCCTTCACATCATCAAGATCGGTAATAGCATTATTCCTTCACTTCCCGTTTTATTTCTATATGTATCCCGGGCAATGGCAATAATTCTGTCGACCGGTACGTTTTTTATTTTCATGATAGGAATAAGAGCCTTGTGTGAACACTGACAGATCGACGTAAGATATTGAATTTACTTTCTACAAATAGACAATTACAGGGAGACAGGACAAGCAGAATCCCAATAAAATGGATGATTCTATTACTATTTTGGTTTATTCTGCTCCCCTCCTGTTCCTTCTCCCAATCCTTAACGGCCTTAATTCAAACAGGGCAAAATTATCTCCGTAAAAGACAATATGTGGATGCGCTTGAACATTTGAATTTTGCCATCCTTAAAGAACCTGCCTCACCGGAGCTTTATTTTTTGCGGGGATTTGCAAAATTGAATCTGGATGATTATATCGGGGCAGAAGAAGATTATAACCAATCCATCGGACTTTCACCTTTCCAGGCTGAAGTTTTCGTGAACCGTGCCATCGCCAGATGTGAGCGGCTCAATTATACAGGGGCGTTTGAAGACCTTGCGAGTGCCCAAAAGCTTGACAGCACAGATGTCGATATCTATTTCAATCTTGCAAGGATCAAACTCATATTAAAAAAATATTACGCCAGCATAAGCGATTGCAACAAAGCCATCCGGCTGGGTTATCAGAATGAAAGTATCTATCTCCTGAAAGGAAGTGCAGAATGGGGCCTGAAACGAATCGACAATGCCATCTCTGATCTCAAAAAATCGATTGAAATCAATCCTTCCAATTCCTATGCCTATGTTCAGTTGGGTTCAATATGGCTGGAACAAAACCATGTGGATTCTTCAATACTTTACTTTAACCGCGCACTCCGGATAGATTCAACAAATGTTTATGCGCTATTCAACCGGGCCTTAGCCCGGGTCAAGGTTCCTGATCAGAAGGGAGCGCTGGAAGACCTCAACTCAGTAATCCGGCTTTCACCCTATAATTCGTATGCCTATTTTAACCGGGCCATTCTTTTCATCGACAAAAATGAAAAGCTGAATGCCATCCGCGATTTTACTGATGTAATCAAGTTAAACCCGAAACATATTGTGAGTTATTATTACCGGGGGATGCTTGAAACTGATCTTAAGGATTACAGAAACGCCTTGGAAGACATGGATAAAACGATAGAATTGTCGCCCGAATATGCCGACGCTTATTATTCAAGGTTCAAGGTGAAGAGCCAACTGAAAGACATGAAGGGGGCTAAAGAAGATTATGAAAAGGCTATAGAGTTGGGGAAGAAGAGCCATTATAATCCCGACAGCCTGACAAAAGAAAAAAAGGATTATCTGCAAAGCCTTGAAAAACTGAGCGGTGATTTTGAAGAAATGAATACGATGACAGGAAAGTTTCAGAATCAGCCAGTTTCCATTCAACTTATGCCCTTGTTCAACTTCTTTTTCGACAAAGCCCCCTTTACGGTCCAGCGTTTTTATGACACCTATTCGAAAAAACATTATCACTCGAATATTCAAGGGTTTACTACGCATGATGAATTGTTCATAGATTCGGTTTGCAGGAAAGGTCTCGTCCGGGAAACCCATTTGATTGATTCTATGCCAAATCAAGTTGATCTCTATCTTAAAAGAGCATCCTATTATGCTGCTTTAAGTCTTTACAACGAGGCGTTCAGAGACCTTGATACGGTAGTTAAGCTGGACAACGGTTATGTACTTGCCTATTTTATCCGGGGAAATACACGATATGGTTTGATCCGGTTGATGCATTCACTTGACACGACCCAAAATATGCTCACCATAAATAAAAATCCTGCAGGAATGGAAAATAGCCCGGGAGGTTATGATGTTGCCTATGATTCTATTATTGCTGATTATACCAAAGCCCTGAGCCTTGATACGGGTTTTGCATTTGCCTGGTACAACCGGGCAATTGTCTTCAGCCGGAAAGGAGAATTCAGGAAGGCATTGGATGACTTCTCAAAAGCTATTGAGCACCTGTCGGATTTTGCAGAGGCCTATTACAACCGGGGATTGATCAGTATTCTGCTGAACGAGAATCTATCGGGTTGCGAGGACCTTAGCCGTGCAGGTGAACTCGGAATCCTCGATGCCTACCGGGTAATCAAGCGAACCTGTTACAGATGACCGGTGA
Organism: Bacteroidales bacterium; assembly: GCA_003142515.1. Taxonomy (GTDB): domain Bacteria; phylum Bacteroidota; class Bacteroidia; order Bacteroidales; family FEN-979; genus FEN-979. The sequence goes on along the minus strand of PLMO01000027.1, from coordinate 20,719 downwards.
TTTTCCAATGTGAAATCCTTCGGAATTTTACTTTCGGTTTATTATTCCCCGGTCATCTTTACATTTGTAATCCGTTTTATGATCAGGATCCCATGCAAAAGAAAGTTATAAATATTTTTCTCGCTGCCTTGTTTTTGATCTGTTGTTTCAACGATCTCTGCTTCGGTCAAGCCGCCGGTACACCTGGCAAAGAAGAAGTTCCTTCTTTCAACCAAAAATCAACAGGATTCTACAATGTGACGACCTTCATTCCGGTAACCTTCAGCGGGCAATTTCTCAGCGGCCTGCAAACCATTTGCGGATATAAAGTCAACAACTATCTATCCATTGGTGGCGGAATCGGATATGAACGGTTTGCTTCCATTCTGACATATGAGGATTTTAAAGCGGATCTCTCTTTGTTGCCTGTCTTTGCTGATATCCGGTATACCGTGTTGAATGGTAAATTTTCACCCGTAATCGCCGTTAATGGCGGATACAAGTTTTTATTGAACAAGCCATCTACACAGGTACGTTACGATACCGTTTATAGTAATACAATAGGTGTTCCCGGGCGAAATGATTATTCTGATTACAACATCTATCAGGGCGGCGGTCCTTTCATTACTGCAGAGGCCGGGGTAAGAGCTATGGTATTCAAGCATATTGGACTCTATCTTGCAGTTGATTACTCTCTATGGTCAGTTTCCGGTACATATTACCTGACGAACAAGCAGGATCTCTTGGGATCTGACAACATCTGGAGGATGTCGGGCTCTGATGAAACCACCGACAAATCCCTGGCCTATGTTCATATGTTCCTCATTCGCTTGGGGATTGTTTTTTGACCGGTTCATCTCAACCTGCGGTATATCATCTGTTCAACCAGGCAGAATGGCAACGCTTCACCCAAACCACCCCGTGCACCGGTAATCAGAACAGTTTTTTGAATCATTATGTTATTTTTTATTCCGATAAAATTAATTCTTTAAATTCAACTATTAGCAGGTTTACAATGTTGCCGTTGTTTGTGGTAATTCCCTCAATTTGTATAATAACCTTTGTATGCCTTAGTGAATACCTTTGGGGTCCTTCATGGTTAAAATTTTTTACCACAAACCTGCCTACCGGTAGGGGCGTTCGAAGGACAACACAAAGTAACGCAAAGGAAAATCCCCGGGACCCGGGTGCATTAAAATTTATATGCCAAACAACCCCGGTGTTCCCTAAATTGTATTAATTTTGTTAATCAATGGATCTCTTTTATCCATGCCAAAAACCAAACCTATGCGATGGATTTGTTTTTTATTGATGAGCCTGCTTTTATCCGGCGGACTCTTTGCCCAGGATCAAAAGACGATCAAGGAAACCAAAAAAGAAGCTTCTCAACGGAAAAAAGAAGAGAAGAAGGCGAAAATTGAAAGCCAGTATAAACTGACGGATAGCCTCCTGAAAGGCAAGAAATTTGTGTTGGAAGCGCAATTCCTGAAATATAGCAGCGGTGACCGGGTCAATGTTGTTTCAACACTAAATTTTATTTCTATAGATTCTTTATCGGCAGTGATACAGGTGGGATCAATGCAGCGCGTAGGATATAATGGGGTGGGTGGCGTCACGGTACAGGGAAGGATCTCCAATTGGAAACTCGAAAAGGATGATAAACATAAAAACTTTTATCTCACATTGTCCATTCAGGGAAACATTGACATTTATGAGGTCAACATGAGCATTGATTACGCGGGTTATACGTATGCCATTCTGAACGGGATCAATACCGGAAAACTGACGTTTGAAGGAAACCTGGTTTCAAAGGAAGAGACCGTGATCTTTAAAGGGCAGACTCTGTAGCAAAATCAATAGCGGGGTTCCTCCATTTCATCGAACAATTGATTCAGATAATCATCATTCGCATCCTCAATATTTTGCTGATCCACTTTTTTTGACCGCACATATAATTTCTGGATGACTTTGCTTTGCTTTGGATCCAGGTGAACGGTATAAGCATCCTGGTTATGTTTCTCCACTACCCTGAACTTTATTTTTGAATCTGCCGACATATTGCTGATCTCGATCGCATACCAATTCCCCTCTTCCACTGATTTAATAAATTTATAACGGATCCCGATCGGAACCGCCTTGAGGCCTTCTTTTGCCATGTCTTTGGTCAGGAGCTTTTTGTAGATGGTATCTGACCATTCGCCCTTTCCCTTGGGAAAAGAAAAAGTTTGACCGTTCACACGCTGCCCATCTGCCCTGGAGAAGGCCATTATACAAAGTGTAACACAAAGAAGAAATAGGATCTTTTTCATTTTTTCAGTAGGATTGATAAGTGTTGTTTAAATTCTTTAACGAGTACAAAAATAACATAAAAACACTGAGGATGGAATCGTATTAAGCCAAAAAAGAGAAATAGCAAAAAAGATTATATCCTTATTTTTATTTAATCTTAAAAAAATCAGTTCTCTTTGGTTTTTGCTGTATCTTTGCATCTAAATATTTATCTATATAAAATAAATTCATAAAATGAATTCACCTGATGATCATGGTGAAACATCAAAAACCTCCTGGGTAAAAATCGTTAGTAAATACAATCATCCCAATCCACTCAAAAGCTGGTTGCAGTTTTCAATTAACATTTTTCTCTATTCAGTTACCTGGTTTTTAATGTTCGAAAGCCTTTCCCTGTCCTACTGGATAACATTGGGATTTTCAATTCCAGCAGCTGGTATGCTTGTACGGTTATTCATCATCTACCATGACTGCGGGCATGGTTCTTATTTCAAATCAAGAAAACTGAGGGATGTCATCGGAATCCTGATAGGTGTTCTTACGTTTACTCCATATTATAGCTGGTCAATTAATCACAAGATCCATCACGAAACGGCGGGAAACCTTGACAAACGGGGAATCGGAGATGTATGGACACTAACGGTTGACGAGTATAAGGAAAGTTCATTATGGAAGAAAATTGTTTACCGTTTCTACAGAAACCCGGTCACCATGTTCGGTATTGGACCGCTTTATGTATTTTTGATCGGGAACCGGTTTACCAAGAAAGGAATGGATAGAAAAGGCAGGCTGGGAGTATACATTACAAATGCAGGCCTGTTACTCTTTGCTGTTTCCATGAGCATGCTGATTGGTGTAAAAGCATTCCTGCTCATCCAATTTCCTGTTATTTACCTGTCCGGAATCTCCGGTTTCTGGCTTTTTTATGTGCAGCATCAGTTCGATCCTTCATACTGGACACGAACCGAAACCTGGGATTATAAAAGAGTGGCTCTGGAAGGAAGTTCCTATTACAAACTCCCCCGGATCCTTCAATATTTCTCGGGAAATATCGGGTTCCATCATATCCATCATCTCAGTCCCTTAATTCCTAATTATTACCTTTCACGATGTCATCGTGAAAATTCCCTGTTCATGCAAATTAAACCTTTGAAATTCTGGCAATCATTCAGGGCATTAACGTTTCGTTTATGGAATGAAGAAACCCGGGAAATGATCAGTTTCAGAAAACTGAAATTCAGCTGACGAGAATCCATTATTTCCTCCATGGACGTTTGGCCGGGGCTTTAGATCTATGAGATGGTCTGGGTTTTCTAGGTTTTCTTGATTTAGGTGGTTTTGGGGGCTTAGAAGGTAACTTACGTTTTTGAATCTCTGTTTTGGGAATAATGCTTGCCGATGCCAGGTTAATTCCCGGGAAATAACTGATGAGAAACACGAAAACCAGTCCAAAGATCAATTTTTTCATTGTCTTGTAATTTTTGACAAAGATAAAGATTTTCAAGGGAATGAGTTACATTTTTACTGATGATATTCGGTTATGCCCGAACCCTCTATATAACAGAAATCATCAGAATCTGAAATAAATGAACGGACTGAAACCTGCAGCATTGATATTCGCTTCACAGATGATGAGCAGCAGGATCGACAGGAGAGTCATAACGATCAGGATCGTATTGGAAGGTGAATGGTAAACCCGACCGACCCATTGTTCAATTTTCTTATTCCCACTCCAGAAAGAAAAGATCACTGCAATGACAAGGACCGTCCAGAATTTCGGATGAAGCCAGATGTCGTTGATCCTCCCGGAGAATGAAAACATTTTGAAAAGGTAAATAAAGGCCAGGTGCAGGGAACCCGCGCGAAAGAATACCCAGCCGATTGTGATCAGGAAAAAGGTAATTATTGTTGCCGGTACCTTTCCCATCTTTTTGAGATAACGAAGCAAAAACAATCGGTCGGCCACCAGGAAAATTCCCTGGTATAAACCCCAGGCAATGAAAGTCAATTCAGCGCCATGCCAGAAACCGCAGATAAGAAAAGTCACAATGGTGGCGATGAGGTATATCACCTTATCGGCCCGGATGCCTCCATATTGTTCTTTGGGTAGTTTCCTGGAAACGGAATAAGCCAGGGGAAGAAAAATATAATCGCGTAACCAGAAGGAGAGCGTCAGATGCCACCGTCTCCAGAATTCGGTAATGCTCCTGGAAAGATACGGACTATTGAAATTCTCCGGAAGTTTGAAACCAGCCATCAGGGCAAGGCCGATGGCCATGTCGGAATATCCGGAAAAATCAAAATAGATCTGGAACGAATAGGTAATAGCACCCATCCACGCAATACCTGTGGAAAGTTGAGACGGATCGAGGAGAAAGATGGCATTGACGGTTGTCCTGAGTAAATCAGCAATGAGAACTTTTTTGGCCAATCCGATCATAAAGCGGTAAAACCCGCTGAGTTTATTATCAATTGTGATGTTTGCCGAACGATCCGTGATCTGTCCTGCGATCTGTCCGGGCCTGACAATAGGACCGGCAAGCAGTTGCGGGAACATGAAGATGTAGAGGGCATAATCGGTGAAGCGTTTGAACCCAGGAAAACTTTTTTTGTAAACATCGAATGTATACGAAAGTTTTTGGAATGTGATGAAGGAAATCCCGATAGGTAACGCAACCTCCAACCATGTTGCGGAAGAGATGCCGAACCAGCCATGATCTCCACTGCACCGGACAAATAAGGGGATCAGGTACCTGAAATACAACAGTAGTCCAAGGTTAAGCCCAACCGAATGCCAGAACAGCAGTGAACGGACCCGTCCTTCGTGGCACTGCATCTCCCGGAGAAGAATAAAATCGAGGATCACTGATATTGCCAATACAACGACAAAACCGGGCGCTCCCCAGGAATAGAAAAGAACGCTCACGATCAGTAAAAACAAATTCTTCGACTTGCCCGGCAACAGGAAATACACTGTCAGGAAGACCGGCAGGAAATACAAAAGGAATAAACTACTGTTGAAGGCCATGGTTGCTTCTATTTCTTTTCTTCCTGGTCGACCATAAACTGCGCATCCAGTTTTAATTGTTCTTCTATACTATGCCCGTTTGCCCTGGCTTTTTCCACCACACCCTGATACCAGGCAGGATCGTTTTTGATTTTTACAATATACCCTTCTATCTTTATTTGTCGCGCCTCGGATGTCACCGGCATGCAATTTTTAAAAAAACTTTCGATAAAACCATATGGAAACAACTGGTAGGTAGCTTCGGTCACCATAAGGATCACAAGGTCCTGGCTGAACAGCTGTTCTTTCAGGTTGACATTAGCGACCAAACCTGTCTTCTGTTCATTTTCCATTATATCCCTGAAATAAAACCAATAATAATCCTTGGCAAAAACATTGGCGGTGATCCCTGTATATGTGAATCCCCACCAATAGCTGTCGCCAATGGAAATCACTTTGGGCCTGGTTTTTCCCTCCTGGTTGTAAGTAAAATGCATATAAGGCATGGGCAGGTGTTTCAATGGCTGCCATAGGTTCATCAATTCTCCGATATCATTGTCGGCATACCGCATGGAGTCGGATATGGTCACTTTATCCCACCAGAACTCGGGCAAATTGATCTTCCTCAGTTTCTCAATATAACGGAACATAGTGTCGGCAGCAATACTGATCCCGTAAGTAGTCCAATGTGTTCCATTCAGCGGGTAGAGCGGGTAAGGTGTTTTTCCTTTTAAGACCCCGAACCATGCATTCATATCGATAAAATGGATCCCCGAACCCGAAAGCGTCTTAAGATAAGTCTGATAATTGGTGACCGGCCGTTGTTTGTAATGATCAGGAATGAGTTCTGAATAAAAAGTGGCTTTCCCCGGAGCAAAGATGAGAAGGAAATCAACATTGTGTCTTTTCAGTTCATCCTGGATCATCTTTAACCGCCTCACTTCATTTTTGATCTGTTCTTCTCCCTTGAATACAGATCCCCTGCAATTCTGAATATAGGATTCAATGAACAGCATCTTTTTCTTCCCTATGACTACGCCGGGAGCTTCCGTGTAATTGAAGACAGAATAATCAAACTGGTTCCGAAGTTTAATGAATGTCGGACGAAATCCCATTTTCTCTTCGACATACTTCTGAAAGACAGGCTGAAACTTCCCGTGATAATAAGAACCTTTTGTCAGGATCGGACGTTTAGTGGAATCTGCAACCCCAATCAATGATGCCTGATGAAAAACATGAAATGTCTGTTGGATGATGTGCAGGCCGAACAGGATAAAAACAAAAAACGACAGAAGGTATTTTATCACCTTCATATTAAAATGGGATCATAAATTTTCGCAAATATAGTCAGACCTGATGAAAAATTCACAAGATGAAGGGAAATGTAAAAGGGTAAAAGGTATATTAGAAATTTGAGTCTCATGAATAAGCTGATCAAGGTTGAGAAGACAAAGATTTTTTTCTTTATAGGCACCAATAATTGATTTTTATATCTTTACTATGGGAAAGTTTTCTTTCTGCATTGGATAATCACAGGCATGAACCGGGAACATCCTGGCAGTTGATAGAATTGGTTTATTCTTTTTAATACCTTCCGCTCGATAATATGGGCAAAAAACATTCTTTCTTACCTTAAATCTTCATCAATGGTATTCCGTTGGATTTTTTTCATTGCTTTTCTCCTGCAGGCAATCATTGGTTCAGGACAGGATGATCATTACTGGTCACAGCAGTTTGGCGCAACAAATACTTCCATGGGCGGTGCCGTAGTTGGAGGCGTGCGCGACAATAGTGCCATATATTATAATCCGGGGGCGCAGTCATTCATAGAAAATCCGAGTTTGTCGGTCGATGCCAATCTTTATAAATACGATAAAATATTTATCCGGAATGGGGCCGGACAGAATGTCAACCTGAATTCAGCCCAGTTAAGTATTTATCCACAGATAGTAGCAGGGTTGGTAAACCTGATTAACCTTCCGCGATTCAAGTTCGGATATGCCGTGTTGACAAAAAATTTCAACAATGTCCTGATGAATGCCCGTTTTACAGACCGGGATATTGAATCTAATCCTAATCCCACACAAGAATTCGTTGGGGCTTTTGATTACAGTAATCAACTGAATGAGCAGTGGTTCGGGTTTTGCATAAGTTACAAGGCCAACAAAAATAACGGTTTCGGGCTCTCTCTGTTTGGAAGCTACCGCGCCCAGACTTATTCGCTCACCAACTTTATCAGGAACATCACCTACCGTGATTCCACAGCCTGGTTTTCAACCACCAATGTGGATGAGAACATCCGGTATAAGACATTTATGATGATAGCAAAGCTTGGATGGGCTTTTGAGACAGGAAGGTGGCGGCTGGGGGTCACGGTTTCATTGCCTTCTATCCGTTTTTACGGAACCGGGGACATTCAGCGGGAAATATCCCTTTATGCCGCTTCCGACAAGCCGGGAGATACTTCCGTAAGTTTCCTCGTTCTTGACCGGAAAACTTCGGTCAAAACTGTTTACCACCATCCTCTCTCTATTGCAGCAGGAGTTGAATACAAGACTTGCAAAACCAGCCTCGCATTTAGTGCAGAATACTTCGCAGGAATCTCGTCTTACTATATGATGCATACAGAATCGGATCCAATGGTTTATCCGGCCTGGGTAAAAGACAGCATCTCCATCCAACCTTATCTGAAAGCGTACCTGGACATCCGTAACCAGTCGATGCCGGTATTGAATGTCGCCATTGGAATGGAACAGTACTTCTCAAAAAGTTTTTCCTTGCTGCTGGGTGCGAGAACGGATTTTTCCAGTTTTAAAAGCCCTGAAAATGCAGACATCCTCCTTCACAGTTCCGGGGAATGGGACCTCTATCATATCTCTGCAGGCCTCTCCTATAATACCCCAAAACAATCCATTACCCTGGGATTTAATTATACCTTCAGCCCTGAAAAGTCCCTGGCACCCTATGCTGAACTGAATCCGCTTTCTCAGTCCGGGTTTCATTCAAAGGTTTTTGCCCAGTCGTTCGGGCTCGTTTTAGGTTATACACATTATCTTAAAAATTAAGACTTATCATTATTTGCGATTTCCTTCCCTTAACTGGGTACGATGCCATTTAGTCTTTTTAGCTGCATTGCGGTGGATATGCATTATGTATTGTTTATTACCGAGAAAGTTGGTAAAGCGGGGTTTCTGCTGGATGAAATGGAAGTAGCAAAGTAGTGAAATGGTAAAACTGAATTCCTAAAGTGATTTCAATTCTATCAGAATGCCCAAGGCCTGATGAACGTATTCTTCTGAAACGACGAGTGTAAATTCATTTGAAGTGGAAATAACTTCAACGATGTTGATCCCTGCCCAGGCAATTTTCTTCAGGATAAAATAATAAATGCCTGAGATCTCAGTATTATTTTTGGGTAACCGGATTGTGATCGAACTGAGGTTGGTTTTTTCAGCGATCAGTTTTTCCTTTTTGAAGATCTTTGCAGCCATGCTTTCCGCGGCCCTGCTGACAATGATCGTTGTTTCATAGATCCCTCTGGAAACCGTTACAAAAAGCTCCTTCTCCCTGCCCATCCGCCCTATCAGTATGCGGACCGAATCCATCAGGGTCTCCGAATTGGCATAAGTATAATCCCGCAGATCCGATCGCACAATGATATCTCCAAGATTCTTAAGAAACCCTTTTATCCCTAAGTTGATTTTGTAATAATAATTTGGCTCGCGCCGGTTTATGGCCACAATGATGGCGCCTTCTTTCACCGGCTTCTGAAGTTTTTCTTCAATGAAGGGTTTTATCCTCCTTGCCAACGAGGAGACATTGACAAGGTTATCCGCCAATGCCTCTTCTAGAAAAGGCGATTGCCGGAGATATTGGTCGACTACTTCAACAATGGTCATTTTGTTAAAATTTAAACAATATTTCAATATTTAGTACAAATTTAGAATTTTTAATCATTCCAGGATGATTTGATGTTCCTTTGCAGTGAATTTAAAATATCGGATATGATCGTACTGAAATTTGGAGGAACATCGATGGGATCGGCAAAACGCATGGAAGAAGTATTCAGGCTGGTCAAGAGAGAGGGCCCCTGTGTTGTTGTTTTATCGGCCATGGCAGGAATCACAGACAAACTGATCAGGGCCGGTAGCAATTTCAAAATAGGTGACAGGGAAGAAGGACAGAATGACCTTCAGTGGATCCGGAACAGATTTGAGGATACCTGTGTGGAACTTTTCCGGCAGAAGGTATCCCGCGATACGATTATGCTTTTCCTGGAAAAAGCTTTTGGCGATATTGTGTTCAGGGTTTCCGGTGAGATAACGCAGGAAACGATAAACTGGCTTATTGTTCAGGGTGAAATGATTACTTCGCATATTTTTTCAGATTACATGCAGGAACGTGGTTTCCCTTCTGTGTTGCTTGACGCAGCCGGTTTTATGCGTCTCGATGAGGCAGGAGAACCTGATCTGCCGGCCATAGAGCGGCGGCTGCCACCCATGCTCGGACTGGGCGGCGATCTTATCTATGTGACGCAGGGTTTTGTCTGCATGAACCATCGCGGAGAAACGGATAACCTGAAACGGGGAGGAAGTGATTATTCGGCAACCCTGATCGGGGCTGCCGTAAGAGCTGAAATGATCGAGATTTGGACTGATATTGACGGGATGCAAAACAATGATCCACGTGAAGTCGAAAATACTTTTTCGATCCGCCGCCTCTCCTTTGATGAAGCTGCAGAACTTGCCTATTTTGGTGCTAAGATCCTTCACCCTGCCTGCGTTTGGCCTGCACAGCAATTCAATATCCCAATCTGGCTGAGGAATACCATGGACCCGGAGAACCCGGGTACAATGATCCGATCGGGTGGAGAGCGTCAACAGATCACGGCGATTGCCGCCAAGGATCATATTACGGCCATCCGGATCAGGTCGGGAAGAATGCTGAACACCTATGGTTTCCTCGTCATGGTCTTCAAAGTATTCGAAGATTTTCAGACCCCGATTGATATGATCACTACATCGGAAGTGTCGGTTTCACTGACCATCGATAACGACATCCACCTGGACGGGATTGTGGGAGCCCTGGAAAAATATGGTGCCGTGGAGGTCGACAGGGATCAATCCATTATCTGCGTGGTTGGCGATTTTCTGGTTGACAGGTACGGGTCTGCTGCCCGGATTTTGCACTCTCTGCCTGATATCCCGATCAGGATGATTTCGTATGGCGGGAGTCAGAACAACATCTCGTTCCTGGTTTCATCAGCAGATAAAAAACGGGCATTAAATGCATTGAATGTCGGGCTTTTCCGGATGACCAAAATCCCTGATTATGCACACTCCTGAAATTCAGAATATCAAAACACCATTTTACCTTTATGATCTGGATCTGCTGGATGCAACCCTGTCGGAGGCAGCATCCCAGGCATCCCGTTACGGATTCCAAATCCATTACGCCATAAAAGCCAATTATGATCCCAGGATCCTCAACCGGATATGTATGGCAGGTTTTGGTATGGATTGCGTAAGCGGCAATGAAGTGAAGTTTGCAATTGAAAAGGGCTTCAAACCCCGGAACATAGTCTTTGCAGGAGTTGGGAAAACCGACCTCGAGATTGAAGATGCCATCCTGGCTGGGATTCTTTGCCTGAACATTGAATCATTGGAAGAGCTGGAGGTTACGGGGTTGATCGCAGAACGGTTAAAGCGGGTTGCACCTGTGGTACTCCGGGTGAATCCGGATATTCCTTCACTGACGCATGATTACATTGCCACCGGAAAAAAAGAGAATAAATTCGGGATCGCGATGGAGCATCTGTCGAAAGCGCTCAATTTTTGCGAAAATCACCCATGGATTACATTTCTCGGCCTTCATTTTCATATCGGATCGCAGATCACCTCACCGGAACCATTTGAAGAGCTTTGCCATGCAGCAACACGTATCTGGCACGACCATTCCATCACCCTTCGTGGAGGCCGGCTGATCAACCTGGGTGGCGGGCTTGGTATTGATTACCTTGAGCCGGCCCGGAATCCTATTCCCGATTTCGGTGCTTTCTTTAAACTGTTTCACGAGAACCTTTATATTCCTGCCACAATTGGCCGTCATTTTGAACTTGGGCGCAGCTTAACCGGCCAGTGCGGAACCCTGATCACCCGGGTGCTTTATGTAAAACAGGGATCAGGCAAAAAGCATGTTATTGTCGATGCAGGTATGACCGAACTGATCCGCCCGGCCTTATATGGCGCAATGCATAAGATCGAGAACCTGACATCCAACGACGGTATTGAGACATACGATGTGGTTGGACCGATCTGCGAGAGCAGCGATTTTTTCGGCAAGGAAATATCTCTGCCTGAAACACGGCGCAATGATCTTCTGAAGATTTATTCCTGCGGAGCCTATGCCGAATCGATGTCGATGAATTACAATCTTCGGGGTCCGATTGATAAGGTTTACCTTGCCTCATTCCGGGACACACCTTCTTTTCCAAAGTTAACTTTCAATCAATATTCACCGGTCCCGGCACAGTGATCATTTCACTGACCGGAAATCAAAATTCTATATTACTTTCTCAATTTTCACCTTAACCGTTACTGTTTTTTAAATACAACAGTTGTCCCGGCCATCTGGCAATTAATAACCTCTCCGCTTATTACTCCGGAAAATGTCTGAGGAACAGTATCCATTAAATAATTAAAAGTAATTGTTGTATTGATGATAGCAAAACTACCTGTCCAGTCTTTTGTTGCATTAGCGGTTTTCTTTTTTGTCCATCCTTCGACTACCGATGTTGATTTGAATATCAGAGCCGCCCATTCCATGGTGGAGTCGACTCCTAAATCAAAGCATTTCCATGTTGTACCCGACAGGTTTTCGGGTTTGGTATAATCAACAGTTGGCTTTTGATCCTGGTTTTCGGTTTTTTTACAGGCTGCAAACATGACTGTTGTCAGCACAAAGGCAATCAATAAGAACTTTTTCATGATCTTTTTTTTATGTTAATATTTATGATTATCTGGCAAGTTGTAATTTACTTACCATTATCTTAATTTTTCATTGTATCTTCTTTTGAACTGAAATTCCATTTGTAGTATCATTATTAATTCCTGATACACCTGACCGATAACCCATTTTTTGTATCCGGATTGATTGTCGTGGTTATTGTGGTTTCGTTGCTGAGGGAAAAACCCCGGATATTCCCTTTATCATTTTAAGGGATGATGCTTATCTGTCATTTGCCAGTGATGGAGAATCCTCTTCCACCAATACCGCCGTTATTAATATCAGCTACAGTTAGTGGAATAATTATTCAAATCGTCAAATTGCCTAATAATAGTCCTTCACGCACCGGACACTTAAACCATAGTATTTTATCATCGCCATGAGCGTGACCTGATTGAAATTGTAGTCAATTCTCCGACACCAGGCACCTGAACTATCACTATATTCTGTAGAAGTCCACCAATAAGTGTAATACCCACGTTCATTGTAGCTGCCATCGTAGGTTCGGTAACCGGCCGGAAGTGCGGTAAAACCGGATGAATTGGTGGCGCCGGTGTTCGGGCTGAACCAATGGGCATTTCCTGCTTCTTTTAATTGCCCCCCAGCAACATCTCTACCGCCTAAATAATTGATCAGGGCTGTCCATTCATCATCAGTGGGTGCATGCCAACCGGAAGGTGAGATATTCCGCGTATCATGAACGGCATACCAGTTGTACAAACGGCCATAACTGTCAATAATATTTGGGTTGTTGGCATAATTGCAGTATGCACCTGTTGTCAAAGTATTCCAGTTCGAGCTGTCGGTTACATTTGGAATGGGATCACCGTTACGATAATGGGTTACTCTCAGATTTTCTTTCATCCACACTTGATTGCCGATGATCACAGTGTTATAAACATTTCCGTCAATGTCGGTTACCGTATCTGGTATTGTGGAAGGATTAATGTTGGGATTGAGGTTAAGATCGAAGTTGCCGCCCGCCTTATAACAACTGGTTGTAAGCATTAATAATACTCCAATTATAGCTAATGGGTAAATCAAGATTTTTGTTTTTGTTTTCATAATTTTTTTTTGTGACCGTCCAGAAACTTGTGAATTTCAAATGCAATTCCTGTCTGATTTATCATTTCTTGTTTTATTTTAAAGCTTTTTTCTCACGGAAAAACCGGTAATGGATCCCAATTGAGAAAATTCTTTTCGACTGATTTCCTGATGCGAGATTATCGGCATATAAAGCCTCCAGTATAATTTTGTTTTTGATGGGATAAACGAACTGTGCATAGAGTCCATCGCAATACCCGATTGCTGCCTTGGTACCGTTTGTTTTTCCAAGGCCGCTTCCCACTCCCGCAGTGAAGAGGGGATAAGGCGTAGTGGAAGGAAACAGGCCCGGAAAAGTACCTTCTGCATAAATGAGATCAGATGGCCCTAACCTCAGACTTAAGGAAGGCAGAAAGTACAGGTTATTATAATCCGTCGTGATTATGTTTCCCTCGTTATAGGAATTGATCGATTTATTGCCAATGGGAAGCTTCATCTGGCCAAGTGTAAATCCGGTTCCAAGTCCAAAGTAGTGCCAGTTAAAGGTTACATAAGGACTTATTCCATATAAGATGTCTGAATGCGGATAATCAATTGTATATTCCCCTGATTCAGATCCAATATATCCCCTGGCTCCGATTGCGAACTTGTAATATTTTCCGACCCATGTATTATGGGATACATCGATTCCTCCCTCGTACAGGGTCCTTTTTGACCGGCCAAGGTCCTCCAGTGAAGTGACAGTAGTATATCCCCCACAACCATCATCAACCCAATTCTTATGCACTCTGGAAACATCCTCATAATAACTTCCGACCAGGCCTATTAATCCGGCATCGGTAAAAATGATTTTTTCATCCTGTTTCCCGTCAGGATTGCTCTTTTGTGACATAAAGCTTAAGCTGCAAATAAGAATAACGGGAATGACCCATCTGAAGCCGGCTATGGAATATCTGCGATAGAGCTTAATAGAAAGAACTACTATGACCGGAATAAGAATCAGAAGAATTGTTGAAAGTTCAAGGAAGGTAAACCAGTTTCGTGCATATAAAACAAAAATGCATAAGATTGTTGTCAAAAAAACCATCCGGGAATCTGTCAGGCGGATAGGTCCGGAAACAAATGACGATACTTTTCCTTTTTTTTCACGGATGATCAGTGCGATAAGCCCTGATATAAAAGCCATTGCGATAAGCCATTGAATGATCTTCAATCCAAAGTAAAACTGCCCGGCAAAGAAATCGGTTTCAGGGGCGCGTACAAATTCTATGAAAAACCGTAAAACTGCGTAACATAACACCGAAAACAAAAACAGACTTCCGTTTGATTTCCATTGTTTCCGGGTCCTCCAAACAATAAATGCAATAATAAGACATCCGATCACCTGGTAGAGCTGGGCAGGGTGGACAGCAAGCGAAGTTTCATCGTGAAGATGGACCAAGCCCTGCGACAGATGAACCTGGTAGGCCCATGATGCTGCATCATAATGAACCCCCCATGGTAAATTTGTCGGAGTGCCAAAGCAGCATCCAGCCATCAGGCATCCGATGCGGGAGATCGCCATGGCTAATGGCAATGCGACGGCCAGGGTATCCAGTACAGGACGGTTAAAGCGTAGCCAGGTTTTAGCCAATAGCAACCCTGTAAATAGCCCAACTATCCCGCCTAAAACAGTCTTTTTATCCGCTTCCGGAAAATGAAACCTGGTAAATACCTGTGCCCATTCTTTCCCGGAATAGGTGAATATCTTGTCTCCAATGATAAAAAATATCACCCCGGTCAGTAAAATTAAAAGCCAGGCACTTTTGGGGTAACCCTTTTTGAAGCCTTCATAGATCATCATTCCTGCAGCCACTAAAAAAGCTGCCAGGTAGGTGAGAGAAAAAAGCATCCCTCCATGAGCCGTGTTGATTATCATTAACGTTTTCATAATCCCTGTTTTTTGAATTTTTCAAACCAAAATTACTGCGGCAATGACGGTGACCAAAACTGATTTTTACAACGTGAAATTTTCGTATGACAGAAAACTCAAGGGAATCATCAATTCATAGCCGACAGTTGCAAAAAACACAACTACCGCAGAAGGTTACTGCATGTGTTGCGGGAAATCAGAAAAAAAACTAGGAATATCCGGAATTCAATTATATTTAAATGGCAAGATCGTAAAATCAAACCGGATGGATGAGCCATAGAACCCCGATGGCAATTGCAAGCAAACCTCCGCAAAAGGTGAACCATTTCAAAAACAGTTGTTTGTTCGTTACCGCCGATCGGAAGGCTACAAGTCCCAGGATGAAGGCAAATATTATCATGGTCAGGATTGTACCGGAGGCAAAAGCGGTGATATAAATAACGGAATCCCACACCGAAGGCAAGGCAAGTGATGGGAGTAATACAAACAAATGACTGAAACCCGCGAACCCGTGGATGACACCTATGAATAATGCCGTTAAAGCAGTTTGCTTAATAGTTCCTGTATGTTCGTGTTCATGTGATAGGGATTCATCATGTGAATGCCGGTGAATGTGGGTATAGAAAAACGGTTTGGTATGAAAATGTGCATGCGCCCGGTTCCCATGTGAATGCTTTAAATATGTGCGGATAATGGCCCAGCTTCCGATCCCGATCAGGAGGATGCCGATCACTTTATCACTTTGCCGGGATATCAGGTCAACCGGCAACAGCTCTTTGAACAGAATAAATAAAAGGCCGATTAGAAGCATCCCCAGGGTATGCCCTAAACCCCAGGAAAATCCGATCATCCATGATTTTTTTCTGCTGTCGATGGCCAGAGGGGTGACAGCTGCAAGATGGTCAGGTCCGGTTACTACATGTGCAATACTCGCAATAAATCCTGTCAGGAAGATAAGCATATAAAATTTTTATCAGGCTAAAATAAGTAAAAGTTCCATAATACTTTTGTTTCTGTATCTTTGAATCTGCAATTTCCATCAGAGGAATTTCAATGTGACAATCAGCAATTGCATCAAAAAGGAGGAATCTTAAATGTGTTTAGCCATCCCTGCAAAAGTGATCAGTATCGAAGGGACAAGCGCCCTGGTAACCATTGAGGATGTCGAATACCAGGCAAGTCTGTTGCTGTTGGAGGATGTCCATCCGGGCGATTTTGTTATGCTTCATGCCGGGTTTGCCATTGAAAAAGTGGACCCCGAAGAGGCGGCAGAAACCTTAAGGCTTATAATTGAAATTGCAAATAACAATCCTGATTAAACCAGGGATGCAATACATCGGGGAATACCGGAAAAAAGAGTTGATTCTCGCTATCTCTGAGGAGTTGAAGAAAATCTCAAAAAAAGAGATCACCCTGATGGAGGTGTGTGGCGGACATACCATGGCCATCCACCGGTTTGGACTTCAAACAATGCTACCTCACAATATCCGGTTGCTCTCCGGTCCCGGTTGCCCCGTTTGCGTATCCAGCCAGTACTTCATCGATACTGCCATTGCATATAGTAAACTTCCGGGAGTCATTATTACAACCTATGGTGATCTGATTCGTGTGCCTGGTTCGGTAAGTTCCCTCGAAAAAGAGAAAGCAAACGGACATGATATCCGGATCATCTATTCGGTGCTGGAAGCGCTTGAAATGGCCAGAAACAACCCGGAAAAACAGGTTATCTTCCTGGGAATCGGTTTTGAGACTACCGCTCCTGCCACGGCAGCAGCCATCATCGAGGCAAAAAAAGAGAAACTCTCCAATTTTTTTGTGCTGAGTGCGCACAAAGTCATGCCCCCGGTCATGAAGGCGCTGGTTGAGGAAGGGATTAAGATCGACGGGTTCATTGCTCCTGGTCATGTGAGCGCCATTACCGGTACAGCTATTTATAATGATCTGGCCACTGTCTGCAAGTTGGGCGTTGTGATTGCAGGATTCGAACCGGTTGATTTGATGCAGGCGATCCTGATGCTTGTGCGCCAGGCTGAATCCGGCTCCCCGAAGGTGGAGATCCAGTATCGACGGGTCGTTCAGGACGAAGGAAATAAAATTGCCCAGGCACTGTTGGCAGCGGTTTTTGAGCTGAAAGACGACAGGTGGCGGGGACTTGGCATTATTCCAAAAAGCGGACTTAAAATCCGCGACAATTTTTCCTCCTTTGATGCAGAAAAACATTTCACAGTTAGCGTGCAGGAACCTGTTGATCCAAAAGGGTGTATCTGCGGGTTAATCCTAAGGGGATTGAAAACGCCCAATGACTGTAGCCTCTTTGCTAAGACATGCACCCCCTCCGATCCGGTGGGAGCTTGCATGGTTTCGGGAGAAGGCACATGTGCTACCTATTATAAATACCGCTCATGAACACAGGGGAAGATAAAATATTACTGAGCCATGGGAATGGCGGCCGGATGATGCATCATCT
>PLMO01000027.1:0-2974 GCA_003142515.1 Bacteroidales bacterium | reverse complement strand
GTCGCTTTTATCATTGAAGAAGGCTTTTCAATGAAGGAACTGGAGTTGATCGTCAGGTCGCTGGCCGAAGAGGCCGTGAAAGCACAGGTAATTGTCGTGACCGGTGACACAAAAGTTGTCAATAAAGGGAAATGCGATAAACTCTTTATCAATACCGCGGGAATCGGCAGCGTCAGAAAGGAGAACCGGTTGGTTAGCAAGGCCCGGAATATCCAACCCGGCGATCTCATAATTATCAACGGCACCATTGGAGATCATGGCCTGGCGGTGATGAGTGCCCGGGAATCGTTTAATTTTAAAACCCCGGTGGTATCTGATTGTGCATCTTTGAACCATTTAATCCGGCAAATGCTTGATCAATCATCCAGGGTGAAATTCATGCGCGATCCCACACGGGGCGGAGTGGCCACTGTGCTAAACGAACTGGCAGGTAAGACCGGATTAGGGATCGAAATCGATGAATCTGCATTGCCTGTGACCAGAGGGGTGACGGCGATGTGTGAACTCCTTGGATTTGATCCGCTCCACATTGCCAATGAAGGGAAAGTGCTGATTGTGGCTGATCCGGTTGAAGGCGATCACATTTTGGAAATCATGAAGAAAAATAACCTGGGAAAGCAAAGCGCCATCATTGGCCGGATAACCGGTGATCACCCGGGAAAAGTAATGCTTAAAACCGAAACCGGTGGCAGGCGCATTATCGATTCATTAACCGGTGATCTGTTACCACGTATCTGCTGAAATAGATAAGGTATGCATGAATTATCAATGGCAATGGAGGTGATTGAACTGGTTCAACACGAGGCCGATAAAAACGGGGTTTCTGACATTGAGGAGATCCTGATTGAAGTCGGTGACCTTTGCGGCGTTGAAGCGGATATTTTTCAATCGGCACTGGAAATGGTAGTAAAAGATACCCTGCTTGAAAATGCCAGTGTAAGAATAATTCGAACTCCAGGTAAAGGTAAATGCAGTGCCTGTAATGTGGAATTTGAAATGAAAAACCGTCTGGATTTTTGTCCGGATTGTGGATGTTTTGCTTCGGAAGTCAGCGGCGGACAGGAGTTCAGGGTGGTTTCACTGGTTGCCGAGTGAGAGTACCTACATTTTTTCCTCCTTATTTGTGGAGGGGTTTGGAAAACAGATAATAAACAATATAAATTCAATCATTATGTGCGAAACATGCGGATGCGGAAACCCTGACGAAACTAACATTCATGAACCAAAACACGATCATGAGCATGAACATCAACATGAACATGATGGTTATAAGCATACCCACCCTCATGAGCATGCTCCCCAAAAAGTGATCGACCTCAACAAGGATATCCTTTTGGAAAATAACCGCCTGGCGGAAAGGAATCGTGGCTATTTTGAAGGGAAGCATGTGCTTTGTCTGAACCTGGTCAGTTCGCCGGGTTCCGGTAAAACAACCATACTTGAAAAAACCATCCGGGACTTGATTCCAACCCATAAAATTTTCGTCATCGAAGGAGATCAGCAAACCACCCGGGATGCCGATCGTATTGAGAAATCAGGAGCTGCGGCCATCCAGATCAATACCGGAACAGGATGTCACCTTGATGCAAAGATGATCCATCTTGCCCTGAAAAAAATAGAGATAGATACTAATTCGATCCTGTTTATCGAAAATGTTGGTAACCTCGTTTGTCCGGCCTTGTTTGACCTTGGAGAACAGAAGCGGGTATTGGTGATCAGTGTAACGGAAGGAGATGATAAGCCGTTGAAATATCCCTATATGTTCCAATCCTCAGATCTCTGCATCATCAATAAAACAGACCTGTTGCCTTATGTCGATTTCAATGTGGATAACGCCATGAATTATGCCGGCCAACTGAACCCGGACATTAAGTTCATCCTGATGTCAGCAAAAACAGGAGAAGGAATGGGTGAATGGTACGACTGGCTCGAGAAACAGTCATAAGATCTGATCATTTTACTGGTTTTATCACAGAACTACAAGTTTCTCCACAATTGAAGATTTTCCAACATCAACATTTACCAGGTAAATCCCCGGTAAAAGATCCAGGCGGATCGAACTCCTGGATGAGTCATCTATTTTTTTTTGTGTTATCAGCTTGCCAACCAAATCATAGATCCTGACATCATGAGACCCGGTCGAAGTCCTGAATTCAAAGTTCAACAACCCGCCATAGCACGGATTGGGATAGAGATTGATATCTGAAGGGTTTTTTATCCAGTTCATACCAGTATTATTTGTCATGAATGCATTTAAGGCAGCGGTAGGTTTTCCATCTGCTCCCCAACAACTTAACTGGTATCCGCTCCAGCTTTTTTCTCCTTCCGGTTCCCAGTAAATCACTCCTAATCCTTTGCTGTTGGGAACCGCTTTAACCTTATCAATGACAGCCACAAGCATATTATAGGTGTTCTGAACCAGGGTATAATCCCCTCCGACTTCAACTACCATAACCTCTTTCCCATAACGTGATACCATATCATTCAGATTATTTCCCAGGTCGTTTATGGTTACGGTATAATCAGTGCCTAACCAGTATGGATAATAAGATAATCCGATAATATCATATTTTACGTTCAGGTTTTTCGCATTATCAAAAAAGGTTCTGAACCGGCTGTTATCATTGCCCTGATCCAGGTGAATCAATACTTTTATTGAACTATCCACTGCTTTGGTGGCATCATACCCCATGTTGAGCAATTGTGCCAGCTGAGACCAGTTGCTGGTGCTTCCATCGGGCCATAGCATTCCCCAGGTGATCTCATTACCAATCTGAGCCCATGCCGGGGTAACTCCACTTTTTTTCAACGTATCGAGAACTTCAAAGGTATGATTGTACACATCGGTCAGTAACTGATTAAATGAATGGCTTGTCCAGGCTGCAGGTTTATTTTGTTTCCCGGGATCGGCCCAGGAGTCGCTGTAATGGAAATCGATTATGACCCTCATACCCATATCTTTTGCCCGTAATGC
>PLMO01000105.1 GCA_003142515.1 Bacteroidales bacterium | reverse complement strand
TGCGAAAAATACGATGCCTTGTTGTTCTGTGATGATTCGCATGCCAGCGGATTCATTGGCAAAACCGGCCGCGGAACCCACGAAAAATGCGGGGTCATGGGACGCATGGATATCATCACTACCACCTTCGGAAAAGGCTTGGGCGGAGCATCCGGCGGTTGCGTTTCCGGACGGAAGGAACTCGTTGAAATGTGCCGTCAGAAAGCACGTCCGTATCTTTTTTCCAATACCATTGCGCCTCCTGTCGTTGCCGGCGTGATCAAGGTTCTGGAGATTCTTTCTGCTACTACCGAACGCCGCGATAAACTCGAAAAAAATACCGTATTCTGGCGCAAGGGCCTCCTCGAAATGGGCCTCATCATCAAGGAAGGTGATACCCCCATTGTCCCTGTGATGCTTTTCAATGCCAAACTTGCACAGGATGTTTCCCGCGACCTTTATGAAGAGGGAATTTATGCCATCGGGTTTTTCTTCCCGGTCGTACCCCAGGGCCAGGCCAGGATTCGTACACAGATCTCTGCAGGCCACGAAATCCATCATCTCGAAAAAGCCCTCGATGCTTTCAGAAAAGTTGGAAAAAAGTACAACATCCTCGGAAAGTCGAAGCAGGAGATCATTGAGATATATGGGATGTAAGCTGGTGAAAATGAAAACGATCCTTATTTCAATCTTTTTTCTGCTGTCCTCTATCCTTGTCTTTTCACAGGATCAGGCAAAACCCTATAATCCCACTGCAGATGCAAAGGCCTACCTTCAAAAAGCCATCCTGGCTGCGAACGCCCAGAATAAACACGTGCTGATCCAGATTGGAGGGAACTGGTGCTCCTGGTGTCTTCGGTTTCATGCCATGGCTATCAGTGCAAAAAAAGTAGATTCACTGATCCGGGCCGATTATGTTTACCTAATGATCAATTACAGCAAGGAAAACAAGAATATGGATGTGATGAAGCAACTGGAATATCCCAATCGTTTCGGATTTCCTGTGTTCGTTATCCTTGATGGAAAAGGCAAACGGCTTCATACCCAGGATTCAGGATTACTGGAACATGCCACGGTGAAAGGATACGATACCACAAAAGTCGTTACCTTCCTGAAACAATGGAATGTGAAGGCGCTGGACCCGATGACGTATACTGAAAAATAGGTGTTGGGCATCATGAATATTCACAACCTCGATCCGATCTTCAATCCTAAGCGGATTGCATTAATAGGTGTTACAACCAATCCCAACAGCGTTAGCGGCAAAGTTTTGATCAACCTTGTCAGCGGAGGTTTCCGGGGTGTGGTTTATCCTGTTAACGCCGACCATGAAGCGGTGATGGGAATTCCCTGTTTTCCCGATATAAAAAGCCTGCCAAAGGTTCCCGACCTGGGAATCATTTGCTCCCAGGCTGAAAAAGTGGCCGGTATTGTCAGTGAATGCGGTGAAATGGGTATTCCGGGCCTGATCATTATATCCGCCGGATTCAAGGAGATCGGGGAAGAAGGAAAGAAACTCGAGACAGAAATTCGCATCCTGATGAAAAAGTATGAAGGTATGCGGATCATCGGTCCGAACTGTCTTGGAGTGATCGTGCCATCCCTGAAACTCAATGCTAGTTTTGCAGCAGCCATGCCCAAGCCAGGTAACATTGCTTTTATTTCCCAATCCGGGGCTTTGTGTACCTCTGTTCTCGACTGGGCCATGGAAGGGAAGATCGGCTTTAGCCAGTTTGTCTCAATCGGAAACAGCTTAGATGTTGAATTTGGTGATTTGATTGATTATTTCGGGGAAGACGAGAATACGCATTGCATCATTTTATACATCGAATCCATAACAAATGCCCGGAAATTCATGACGGCTGCACGTGCCTTCGCACGCAAAAAGCCTATCATCGTTTACAAGGCAGGACGTTTTCCCGAGTCCGCGCAGGTTGCAGCGTCCCATACCGGGGCAATGGCTTCGGAAGATGCGGTGTATGATGCTGCCTTTCAGCGTGCCGGACTTGCCAGGGTTTACGAGATCGGCGATATATTCAGCGTAGCGGAACTGATCGGTAGAAACAAATTCCCACGCGGCCCTCGCCTTGGAATCATTACCAATGCCGGTGGACCGGGTGTCATGGCAACCGATGCCCTCATCGATTCAAACGGTGTCCTTGCGGAACTTTCGGAAGAAACCATCGCAAAACTGAATGAAAAACCTTCCGGCTTTCTGGTCGCATGGTAACCCGGTGGATGTACTGGGAGATGCCCGTGCAAAAAGAGTTGCCAAAGCCACCCAAATCGTTCTTGAGGATCAGAATACGGATGCCGTGCTCGTGATCCTTACCCCCCAGGCGATGACCAACCCGAATGCCACTGCAAAAGAGATCAGCACTCTGGTTGGCCTGACCAACAAACCAATCCTGGCTGCCTGGCTGGGAGGACAAAGTATGCATGAAGCCGATGATATACTTGTTGAAGCCGGCATCCCTTCTTATAAAACACCAGAACAGGCCATCCGGGCTTTTATGACCATGGTTTCCTATTCACGAAACCTGGAAATTCTGTATGAAACCCCGCGGGATATACCGGTTGAGTTTACAGTCGACCGTGTCAGACTTCGCAGTGAATTTGAACAAATCATCAGAAAAAGTGAAGCGGTATTATCGGAAGAAACCTCAAAAATAATACTGGAATCCTATGGTATTGCGACCACTAAGCCTTATAAGGCTGCTTCGGCTAAAGAAGCGGTCAGCATTGCGGCAAATATAGGGTACCCGGTGGTGCTGAAAATAGATTCTCCTGATATCACGCATAAATCAGATGTTGGTGGCGTCATGCTGAACATCGCCGACTACCTGCAGGTAAAAAAAGCATTCAGACAAATAACGGAGACTGCCGTGATCCATCAGCCATCGGCACGGATCGAAGGCGTGACCGTGCAGCGTATGTTTTTTTCCAAAGATGCAGTTGAACTGATCCTTGGCATTAAAAAAGATAAAGTTTTCGGAACGGTGCTGATGGTGGGAATGGGCGGGGTTACAGCCGAACTATTTGGCGATAAAGCGCTGGGATTTCCTCCACTCAATGAGAGCCTTGCCAGGCGAATGCTGGAGTCCCTGAAGATCTACCCTTTGCTAAAGGGATACAGGGGAAGCAAACCTAAAAACACCGACCAGCTGATCCAGGTGCTTATCCGGCTTTCGTACCTTGCCGCCGACTACCCGGAGATCCTTGAACTTGACATTAATCCCCTGCTGGTAACCTCTGCAGAGGCCATCGCCTTAGATGGCAGGATCGTTATTGACCCGGGAACAGTGCGCCAGGAAAATCATCCCTATGCCCATCTTGCCCTGCTTCCTTATCCTGAAAAACTGGTTAAGCCAATCACACTGGAAGATGGAACAAATTTGTTGCTGAGGCCGATCAAACCTGAGGATGAGCCCCTGTGGCTCGCGATGATCGGGCGATGTTCGAAAGACTCGCTCTATTCGCGATTTCTATTTCTTCCACTGGCAGTCGCACGAAACCGCTACCCGGTTCTGCTATAACGATTATGACCGTGAAATCGCCATTGTTGCCGAGATGAACGAAGGTGATTCCAAAAAATTACTGGGTGTAGGCCGGCTGATCGCCGATCCCGACCATGAAAGCGTGGAATATGCCATATTGATTGAAGATGCATGGCAAAAGAAAGACCTGGGAAACCTGCTTACCGACTACTGCCTGGAGATTGCAAACAGCTGGAACCTGAAACGCTTCATTGCCCAGACTACGACCGACAATAAGCGGATGATCTCGGTTTTCAGGAAACGGGGTTTCGACATCCGGATAAACGCCAAGGATTCAACCGTCGATGTGATGAAAGAATTATAGACAGATAATAAAACCTGACAAATTACGTTTTTTTTAAAATAATTAAGATGAATATAAAACGACTCCTGACTTTGCTTTTTGCTTTTACCGTTGCATTCCTGATCTCATCCTGTGCAATATTCCAACCAAACCAGAAATACCTTACCGGAACATGGAAGGCTGTTAAAGTTGAAAAATACGATATTCCGAAACCGCTGTCAAATACTGGTGCAAACGCCCAGAAAAGCAAGAATAGCACCGGAGAAAAAATGGATTCAACAGAGATAGCGAAGCAGTTGTTAAAAACAGAAAGGCAGTTTACCAGACTCATCGTGACAGAACTCAATTCTACCCTAATCATTAACGCTAATAAAACGGCGATCAAGGAATTTCGTGGAAAAACCGAACATGCCAAATGGAAACTCAAGAACAACGGGACCTGTTTGCTGGTTAACACCAAGGAAACCGGCCAAAAGTTGACCATGGATATTCAGCACATCAACGATACCAGCGCCGTTATAGTGGAAAATTTACCCCTAGGCCGTCTTAAGGTTACCTATAAAAAGGAAAAGAAATAGAAGATAAGGAAATGCAGNNGGAATTCAGAATTCTGTATGCGGGAATTATGGATAAATTAAATTAGAATAGAAACTCCTGCATTCTGAATTTCAGCATTGATGATTAGCTTAATTTCTTCCTGATCTCGGTGATCATCAATTCAGTCATTTTCGGAAGATCAAATTCGCAGGAAAGTCCCCAGTCTTTTTTTGCAACTGAATCATCGATACTGGCAGGCCAGGAATCGGCGATAGCCTGGCGGAAATCAGGTTTATAGGTGATCTCAAATTCAGGAATGTGTTTTTTGATCTCCTCTGCCAACTGGCGGGGATTAAAACAGATCCCGGCAACATTGTAGCTGGAACGCAGGCTCAGTTTCGATGAATCCGCTTCCATCAGATCGATGGTGGCTTTTATGGCATCTGACATGAACATCATGGGCAGGTCCGATTCCGGGCCAAGAAAACATTCATATTTCTTCTGGCGGATGGCATCGTAGAAGATCTCAACTGCATAATCGGTAGTGCCGCCGCCGGCTTCAGTGTTATAGCTGATCAAACCCGGGTAGCGAAGGCTGCGGGTATCCACTCCGTATTTATGATAATAGTATTCGATCCAGCGTTCACCGGCCAGTTTACTGATTCCATATACCGTGTTTGGCTCCATGATGGTAAACTGGGGTGTATTGTATCTCGGGGTAGTAGGACCGAAAACCGCAATGGAACTTGGCCAGAATACTTTATTGATCTTCAGTTCGCGGGTCAGCTCGAGCACATTAATCAGGCTTTTCATGTTAATATCCCAGGAAGCCAGGGGCCTTTTCTCGGCATTCCCCGAAAGGATGGCGGCAAGGTGGTAAACCTGGGTAATTTTTTCGTGTTCCAAGATAAGTTGCAGCTTTGAAGTATCCAGCACATCCAGGATCTCGAACTTGCCGGAATTCACTATTTCCTGTGGAGCAGGACGGATATCGGTAGCAATTATGTTTGCATTCCCATATTTCTTACGCAATTCGAGCGTCAGTTCCGAACCAATCTGACCGGAACAACCGATGACTAAGATTTTTTCCATCCGAAGCGAAGTTAATTGAGAATCTTCCGTAAAAATAGGAAGAATTTATCATTCCGGCTTTGGGCAGGTGCAATCATTCCCTATTTAAATAGAGCAAACAATCACATCCATTCTTAAAGGGCTTATACGGATATAAAAAAAACGTCCCGCAGAAATCCTGATACAATCGTATCATTCTGCGGGACGTTCACCAATTAAGGAAATTTCGCGAACCCTTATTTCTTTATGGGTTCAGTCTTCTGTTCTGCTGGTTTTGCTGTTTCTTTCGTAGTAGTAGTTGTTGTTGTTGTTTTTACCTCTTTTTTATTAACAGGTTTTGTAACTGCTTTTTTCTTATCACCAGGTTTTGCAGTTTCCTTCTTTGTGGTTGTTGAAGTTTTTACTTCTTTCTTTTCAGTTGTCTGTTTGGTTTCTTTTTTTACTTCCTGACCAAACATTACTGCTGTACCAAATACAGCTACCAGGATTAATGCCAATGCTTTTTTCATAGGTCTGATTTTTTATAAAGTTTATTTTGAATTGATTTGGTGCAAAGATGAAACCGAAAAATGGAGGAATTCTGAAGTTGGAATAAAAATTTCAGCATATATTTTTCCCCTGATTGTTATTTACCATTTGTATGCCCGGTGTTTGTATGGGTATGTCTGAAAAAAGTTCTAATTTTACTGTCTGAACCCAAACAGGATGGAATCCAGTTTAATCATTTATAACACCTTGAGCCGGACGAAAGAAAACTTTCAGCCACTCAATCCTCCATTTGCTGGCATGTATGTATGCGGCCCTACGGTTTACGGCGATCCGCACCTGGGTCATGCACGCCCGGCCATTACGTTCGACCTGGTTTTCCGTTACCTTCAACACCTGGGTTACGGGGTTCGATATGTCAGGAACATCACGGATGTAGGGCATCTTGAAAATGATGAGGATGAAGGAGAAGACAAGATCGCCAAAAAAGCACGGCTGGAGAATCTGGAACCTATGGAAGTTGCACAATATTATTCCGATCGTTATTTCCTGTTTATGGAGGCGATGAATGTGAAGCGCCCATCCATCGAACCCAGGGCATCGGGTCACATCCCTGAACAAATCGAAATGATCCGGAAGATAATTGATGCCGGATATGCCTATGAAGTCAATGGTTCCGTTTATTTCGACGTCATAAAATA
>PLMO01000056.1:6616-7402 GCA_003142515.1 Bacteroidales bacterium | reverse complement strand
AGCCATGCAATGAATTCGAGGGCACCTTCAAGCGGCCTGATCTGGGCGATCACTTCCTGGATATCTTTCAGTCTCAGTCCTTTTTCTTCAAGGATCTTAATCCTGGATCTCATCAGGACATTGTAATCAGGAACATCACGGGTGGTAAGTCTCAGTTCAGGGATCCCGGTTTTCTCGGCAACATTGATCCACACTTCGGGAACAAAAACGCCTTCAAGATCGGAGCAAACGACGTACATAAGTTAATTATGAATTATGAATTATGAATTATGAGGGTGAATTATAAGGGTGAATTAAAAATATTGATTTGGTTTTATATTTCTATCTTTTATCATGAACTACAACAGCGAAAAAGAATTCATAATTCAAATTTCGAACTCATAATTCATAATTAAATTTTTTCAGCAAATACTTTTTGAAATCGCCGTAATTATTCGATATCTCTTCAAACAGTTCGGGTTTTTCCTCAATTCCTTGCAAACTCTTTGGCAGTTCAGGATCGATCGACAATATTTTCATGATCTCCTGCGGGAATTTTGCAGGATGAGCTGTTTCAAGCGACACACACAATGGATCAGGAATAGCCGAAGATTCCGATTTCAGGTAATCCATCAGCCCGGCCCATCCAACGGCCCCATGAGGTTCCAGCACTACCGCATAGGTATCATAGGCCTCTTTGATGGTCTTCCGTGTTTGCTCATCCGTGATGCTGACAGACCAGATCTCTTTTCGCATGGTTTCCATGTCGGCCGGTTTCAGGATATTCCCTTTCTCATCCATGATGCC